>JAJDCT010000095.1 GCA_029260695.1 Phycisphaeraceae bacterium | reverse complement strand
CGTGGTGAAAGTGAATTGGCAGTTCACGACCGACGATGCGAGGATCAAGCTCCACAAACTCTACCCGTCGATTGAGATGCAATGATGCACTAGCGGGCTCATCTGCAGGAGTTGCAGCCTGGTGGGGCCAAATAAGAGTGGGCTTCTCTGCCAATTAATCCTTTAATGACATCTCAAGAAAGAGTTAAGAGGGAAAAGCTCAAGAATTAAGGCTGCTTTATCGTGTATTTCGGGTAGAATTGTAGGTCAGTGTACCTCGATCGATTACCGGGGCGGAGAATCTAACATGCGTTTCAGTAAATATTTATGTGCCTATTTGTCCGCGCTGGTCTTGACGACAGCCTGTTTCGCCGATGCCTTTGATGCCCCCGCGGGCTTCTACAACACCGCCACAGGCCAAGGCGCCACGCTCAAGAGCCAACTGGGCACCCTAATGACTTTTGGCCCCGACGGCGGCCTCTTTGGTGGTGACGACCACATCCTGCGGACCTACGGCAACTTCCGCGATGCCTCCAAGCTCTTCGATGCCGACCCCGCCATCCCCGGCAACATCCTCCTTGTATATAACCGAGCTTCGAATAGTGGGATCTGGGACGCCGGGGCGACCTGGAACCGTGAGCACGTCTGGCCCCAGTCGCTGCAGCCCGGCTCCGCAAGCAACAGCACCACCGGGAACCTCGGCGACCACCACGCACTGCGACCGGCCAACCCCGGTATCAACAGCTCTCGCGGCAACAAGCCGTTCGGCAACATAGATTCCTCCGGCGTGTTCGGGGCACAACTCGGCGGGACCTACTACCCCGGCGACGCAGACGCTGGTGACATCGCCCGAGCACTTTTCTATTCCGACACACGATACGACTCCACGCTCTCCAACCTCAGCACCGGCCTGGTGGGTGATATCAACACGCTGATCCACTGGAACTACGCGGATGTCCCCGACGACTTCGAACGCCGACGCAACCACGTCATCTACAGCCAGGCGGAGAACTCCTTCTACCAGAACAACCGCAACGCCTACATCGACCACCCCGAATACGTCTGGTCCGTCTTCGGCGGCGGGAACAACGACAGCCAGGTCACCGCAGGATCTTCCACGGTTGATCTGGGACGGGTCATCGTCGGACAGGCTGTCCCCGCGGCGCAGGCGGTCTCCATCACGAAGAACGGGGTTGCGCCGACCTACTACGAAGTCACCGCCGCCGGGGATGCCACCTCCACGGTCAACGGCCGGTTCAACGCCTTCGTTGGCGGGGCGGGCGCTACCAGTATCAATGTCGGCGTCACCGGTTCCACCGCGACGGCGGGCCTGCTGACCGGTTCGGTCACCGTCGATAACATCGACGTCAGCACCGATGGCTTTGGAGGCTCCGCAGACGCCGATGATGTCATCACCGCCAGCCTCAACGTCCTGGACCACTCAGACGCATCCTTCGCATTCGGCCTTGACCAGGACCTGCTGACCATCGACTTCGGCACGCTCGGGGTCGGCGGCACCGTCAATAACGTGTTCGATCTGTTCAACCTGGAAAGCACGCTCGGTTTCACCGCGGACCTGGACCTTGATTCGATCGTTGGCGCCGGTGACACAGGCGTGCTCGGCAGCAACCTCGTGCCGCTCTCGGGCCTCACCGCCGGTTCATCCAGCATCTTCCTCGCCAACTTCGACACCTCCGCACCCGGCTCGTTCAGCGCGACTTACACATTGAACCTATCCGACGAAGACATCGCCGGTGCTACCAACCAGGTGCTGACCCTGCAACTGCTAGGCGAAGTGGCGGGCTTGCTGGTCGGCGACCTGGACGCCGACGGGTTCGTCGGCATCACCGACCTGAACATCGTCCTGGGCGTGTGGAATTCCAATGTCACCCCCGGCGACCTGTTGGCGGGCGACCCCTCGGGTGACGGGTTTGTCGGGATCGAAGACCTCAATGTTGTATTGGGCAACTGGAACGCCGGCACGCCACCGCCGCCGGGTTCGGTGGTTCCCGAGCCGACCACGCTGGCTCTGCTTGGGCTGGGCGCGTTCGCGATGCTGCGTCGGCGTAAGTGACGACGCCCAAGACCAGACCCGCAAGGCAAAGGTGCGATGAGTTTGTGTATGCAGGCGTGTTATGTGCGCTCGTGATGTAACAGAACTGACGGCAGGCTGTTTGCTTACATCGGGTGCTATAGAGCGCTCAGAACCCGCAAAAAACACATGCAATAGCCTTGTCTTACGCAACCCGATCAGGTATAAAGACGTTAGTAGTCTTTTTGCCCGCCCGGGAGACATCTCATGCACACGATAGCGAGCCCTTTTCGGCACTTTGTCGCCATAGCGTGTCTCGCATCGATGTATGTCTGCACTGCGCCCGCCGAGGCCCAGACCTTCAACACCATCATCAATGTCCCGCCGGATACTCCGATCAGTCATCTCGTGTCACATACCCAGCTTAATCTCTTTGATGGTGGTGTTGTTTCCACGCTCATCAACGCCGGGGCCAGCAACGTGACCAGCACCGATATCGAAATCAACATCGATGGGGGCTCGATGTCCTTGGGGCCCAGGGCCTATCCCGGGAGTACGATCAACATCAACGGCGGAAGTGTCGGTAGCTCACTTGGCATAGAAGCCTTCTGGGGGAGCACGGTCAATATCAATGGCGGAGTGGTTGGCGACAACTTTGTAGCCCACCCCGACAGCACGATCAAAATGATCGGCGGGTCCGTCGGCGATCTATTTGACCTGAATACGGCGGTGCCTATGACCGTCAGTGGTGGGACCCTGGGCAATGGTTTCGATGTTTCTTCCATCAGCAGGCTTGAAGTCACGGGCGGGACTTTTGGCGATCGTTTGACGGTCCGTGGCGGCGGCTTGGCTTTGGTCAGCGGCGGCACTTTTGGCGATAACTTTACACTGCGGTCCGGGGGCTCCGCCTTCATTTCCGGTGGGTCTTTCGGCGATCGGTTCGGCACCGTTTCGGGAGGCAAGGCACGGTTCATAGGCGGCGAGTTCTTGTTGGACGGCCAGGCCATACCGGGTTTGGTGTCGGGTAATCCGGTCGCAGGCGTCAACCTGGAGCCCGGATCCTTCCTGACCGGGAGGTTAGCGGACGGGTCAGTGATCGTGCTGAGTCCGGACGACGGCGATTGGGGCGCCCTTCAAGTGGCGCCTGTCGCTATGCCCCCGCAGCCCAGCGTGATCAATGCTCCGGTAGACCCAACACCCAAGGGGCTCACTTCGGGCCAGACGTTGAACCTGGCAGACGGTGCCGTGCTCGGCAAGAATTTTGCAGCCGTCGGCGCGACGATGAACATCGCGGGCGGTGAGATCGGATCGAACTTCGAGGTAGTCGATTCACTCGTATCTATTACGGGCGGATCGGTGGGGGATGGCATGGATGTCTTTTCAGGAAGCAACGTCCATATCAGCGGTGGGCAGGTGGGCGATGTACTCAGCTCGCTTCGAGGCAGCACCGTCAACATCGGCGACGGGGCTGTAGTCGGCAGTACCTTTGCGTATTCCGGAGGCACGGTTAATCTCACCGGTGGGTCGATCGGTACAGGGTCAACCGCTAAAGATGGCGGCACGTTCAATATCAGCGGGGGGGCCCTAGACATGTTTTTTATAGCTGAAGCGGGTAGCGTTGTGAATATCAACGGTGGATCGCTTGGTTTGATCTTTCTCGCGGAGGCCGACAGCGAGGTGAACCTAATTGGCACATCGTTTATGGTTGGCGGTGTGGACCTGACGCCCACCCTCACACCCGGCGTTCCGTTTACGATCACCGACCGCGACACATCTTTCCAGGGTCTACTCTCCGACGGAACGCCCATCTTCCTTAACCTGGATACCGTAACTCTCCCTGTCGATATCTTTTCTGCTTCTGCGACATTGACGGTCACC
>JAJDCT010000094.1 GCA_029260695.1 Phycisphaeraceae bacterium | reverse complement strand
GGTCTGGTTGAGGTCGGCTTCGAGCTTGTCGCGTACGAGAGTCATCCGGTCCAGCTCGTCACCGATGGTACGGTCGTTGTGTTCGGTGGAGAGGGCGCGTTTGTCGGCCTGGAGCTTTTCGATTTTGCGTTGCAGGTCGAGCCTGCGGTTTTCGAGGATGCGGAGGTTCTGTGAGTCTTCGAGTTTTTCGCTGCGCTCCAGCTCGGTCTTGTAGGCGGAGGTGATGACGTTGGCGCCGACCTGAGCGAGTTCGGGTATGGGGGCTTCGTACGAGATCCCGATGACTTCATGTCCGCGTTTGTGGCTGACGGATAGGCCGTTTTGGAAGACCTCGAGGCTGGTCGCGTAGGCCTCGAAAGCGACGGCCTGCCACTGGTTGCTGGTCATGGCGGGTTCGAGGACTTTGGGGCCCTCGATGATGGCGAGTTGGCGTTGAACCCAGGAGTCGTAGTGTCTGGTGATCGAGTCGTCGCCGCGGTTGTTCAGGACCCCGGGGGTGACCGGTGAGATACCGATCAGGCAGGTGCTTTGGTAGACATCGCCTTGGCTGAAGTACCCGGCGAGTGCGCCGGAGATGGCGAGGATCAATCCCAAGCCGATGGCCCAGTAATATCGGCCGCGCATCAGGGCGTGGAGCTGGAGGGCATGCGATCCGGTGTCCGCGTCTTGCTCATCGAGGAACAGGTCCGCGTCCTGGCGCAGGTCATGGTTTGGTTGCTTCATCTTCCGTCGTCTCCCGAGCCGGTCTATTTGCCGGTCCCTGGCCACCCTTACATCACGTTTTGCCGGGTGTGTTGGGCATCGGCTACACGGCCACATTGAGCGGGCCCCTATTGTATGCGGATACGGCCCGGTGGCATTAATCCGTCCCGTCGGCCTTATCGGCGTGTGGGGACACCCTATCAGCATCGGCACAATCGAAGATGCAATCGCGTTACGGTTGTAGGTACGTCAGTGCTCTTTGGCTGGTTCTGTGCCGGTCCCGTGCTGCCTGGATGGTCCTGTTTTGACGCCCTGCGGGCGTGTTGTTTTGCTGTTTACAGTTGAAAATCAGGTGTGGGTTCGGTCGTCTGGGTGTGTCCCGCGATAGCAGGGCTGAGGCGGATTCAAGAAGTCGCCGGCACGCCAGGGAGTTGGTTATAGGAACCTGTCTCAGCTGCGGCGGTCATGCCCCCCAGGGGAGTTCCCGGCCATGAGGGTTGTTTTGCTGGTGTGCGGCGGCGATACATTCGACCGCGGACTCGCCTTGGCTGACCCGTCCCTGGGGCCCGACGATGGAGCGGACGAGGACGGCGTTGGCCTCGACCCGACCGCCCGCGAGGACGACGGAGTCGTGTACCACGGCAGAAGGATCGACGGTTGCGCCGGGCTCGACGATGCCGAAAGTGGGGCTCCAGTCCTCGTCGGGGGTGGTGTCGGTGAGTTGGCAGGGGTTGTTGGTTCGCTTGTGGTGAGCCCTGACCGCGTCGAGGTAGCTGCGGCGCGAGCGTATGGCCATGCTGGCGGGCTGCTCGTAGCGGCAGACTTTAACGCAGTGGTTCTGTGCGATGGCGGGCAGCGCCTGTTCGTTAAGGTCGACGAATCCGACGTTGGGGATGCCACGCAGTGCGCCGCAACGGATGAGCGTCAGGCCGTTGGGTCGGTGGTTTTTATCGCAGAGCAGGCTGACGTCGGCTTGCATCTGGGCCATGGCTTCGACCAGCCGAGGCAGGGGGGTGAGCAGGACCTGAGCGGCGTTTGCGAGGATGAGGTAGTCGTCGTCGCCGTATTCCTTGGCGACGTCGCTGACGAGCCCGCCTGTGCCTCGGAATGCCCCGGGGTCCTGCTCGATCTGGACGTGGGACGGGCCTTCATGGCTGGTGGCTTTTGGGGCGTTCGAGGAGCGGTCGATCATGACCCTTGCGGGCAGGTGGTCGATGCTCAGCTCGAATGCGAGGTCGTCGAGCTGGTCGTGCCAGCAATCCAAAACGGTTTTTTGCGCATCGATCGGCAGGTCCATGATGAACCTGTCTGTGGCTTTGCGGAGGTTGGTTGCGCGCACGGAACCAGCGAGCAGGACAACGGCGCGGACGTGCCCGAGCTGCTGGATCGCGTTGACGGACCCACGATTGATAGTCGGCCCGTGGGGGATATCGCGGCTGTGTTTATCGGAATCGAGGTACATCAGTTCACCTTGCCCTGAGGTAGAACCGGGGGTGTCTTGGTCGAGCGGCCTGGGCCGTGGGTGATATCAGGGTGAAGGGGGTTCTTGTCTGGCAACGGTTTTGGCTTTCGAGGTTGCTGTTCTCGGGACATTTTTGATTAGAGGCCATCCGGGTTGGTTCAGGCTCGAGGTTTTCGCAGGGCGGCACCTAGTAGTAATCGGGCGGCGAAAGGTAGGCCATGCACAAGGTATCGCTTGGCAAGGCGACCGGGCTCCTGTATGAGACGGTGTAACCATTCCAGACCGAGTTTTTGTAACCATCGAGGCGCACGCCTGACATCTCCTGCAATGAAGCTCAGGCTGATTCCTACCCCTAGCCACCAGACGTGAGGCAGTCTCACACGGACCTGCCGGATCAACCGTTCTTGTTTCGGCGATCCCAGACCAACATATACGATATCGGGCTTGGCTTCCAGCACTTTTTGCAGAACTTCATCAATACGATCGGGGTTTTTGTCAAAACCGACGTCCGGGCAGTCTATGCCGACGATGCGCAGGTCCGGATAACGCTTTATTAACGCTTCCGCTGCTTTATCGGCGGCCCCGGGGTCGCCGCCGAGGAGGTACAGCGACCTGCCTTTTTGGGCTGCGCGCTGGGCCAATGACCAGACCACGGAGGACCCGGCGACCCGTTCGGGCAGCGGTGTGCCCTGGAGTTGGCTGGCCCAGATCAGCGGCGTGCCGTCCGCGACGACCACGTCGGCCTCTGCGAGCATTTCTCGGAACTCGATGTCCTTCTCGGCCCGGCGCATGTGATCGAGGTTCGGGGTGATGACCCAACCGCCGCGTCCTTCGTCCAACTCGTTAAGCAGGTGGTCAACGCAGCCCGCCTCCGTCAGCGCGTGCAGTCGGACACCGCGCAGGGTGATGTGGTCGAGTTTTGTGGTGGTCGTGGGTTCGGGCATCTATCTGGTTTGTGGTCGTGGGGCCAGGATTTTTATGGTTTCGCATGAAGCGGCAGGGACGTAGCGTTGGTGTTTGCGGGGATCCCCCGGCAGAGCCGGGGGCTGAGGGCCATCCAGGATGCCCGGGTATTCCTCTGGATGCTTATTGATCCGTGGTGTGCGGTGTGTTTTGGGGTGCGTGGTAGTAGACCCTGATCGAGGCAAAGGGCTGGAGTATGCGCAGGTCGTAGTAGCGTTTGAGGTCGGCGCGGTCGTTGAGCCAGGGGAACATCTCACC
>JAJDCT010000093.1 GCA_029260695.1 Phycisphaeraceae bacterium | reverse complement strand
TTGATATCCATGCTCTGACCGTTGACGAAGTCGGTGTTGATATCAAAGGTCGCGTCGGCCGTCTCGTTCAGCAGCAGCGTCCCGGTCTCCCCGCCTTGGGACGTCAGGCCCATCCCGTGGCCGACCTCGTGGAAGAGGATCGTCAGCAGGTCGGTGCACAACGCATTGTCGCAGGGGCTGCCCGGCATCGGATCGCCACGGTAGCCGGCTTCGAACAGGTCAGGCGTGCTGTTCGAGAACCGGTTGGTTTGCTGTGTCGGCGACAGGTCGCGGTACAGCCACTGGATCATGTCGAACTCGCTGTCGTCGGCCGGGGTCAGGTCGTAGTAAAAAAACTGAAGTGGGTCGTCCTGCGGCGTGCGGTGGATACGCAGCAGTCCCTCGGTCGTTCGGCCACCGCCATCGGCGAACTCGGTATCGGTCGTCGCGAAGCTGCCGTTGTCGAACGAGAGGTTCGCCACATACTGATAGTTGATCGTGATCGTGAAGGTGTCTTCGATGATGTCTTCGTAGACTGTCTCGACGTAGGCGAGTAGGTCGGCGAGCTTCGCGCCGTCCATATCCGCCGCGGGCAGGTCACCGGGGTCGCCGGTGGGGGTGGGCACGAAGACGATGTCCAGCACCGCCCACGCCGACGGTGCCGACAACATCAGACACAGCACGGCCGCACCGGCGCGCATGGCACGGAATCGACACGGTGACACCAGATGGCGCGACATGATTTGGCCTCCGCAGGGTATCCCGGAGAACCGCTCAGCCGTCATTCAGGCGCACTGGAAATGAGTAATGTGCCCGCCCTAAGTGACCCCCCAACTTACTATTTACTATTACACCCGACCGGGTAGTCAAAATCAATAGAGCACCGCGATAATCAAGGTCTTTTCAAAGAAAATCCGCTTGACGAAGCCGGTTACGGACTCACGGTTCCACCGCCGAGCCCATGACGGCCGATGACGCCGGAGGACAGACACATCAGGCCCAAAACCCCCAATGCCCCCGGCTCGGGGATGTTGGCTGAAACCTCACCCGGTGGCGGCGGTATGCCCGCGTTCCAGTTACCCAAGACAACATTGAGGTCTTCGATCCCGATGAACCCATCGCCGGTCGGGTCGGCCAGCGGATTGCCCGGCGGGACGTTCAGGTTCCAGCTACTTAAAACGACACCCAGATCAACAATCCCGACGAAGCCGTCGCCATCGAGGTCGCCTGGGATGCCAATACTTGGGATGGTCAGGTCCACAAGCACACGGGTGGTGTTGGTGGTGTCGTCGGTTTCCTGGACGAAGTTGTTCGGGTCGATGATGACCTCCAGCCAGTACTGGCCGTCGGGCAGACCGGTCGCGTCGATCCACTGACCCGGAAGTGTGCTGGTGTATAGGTCGGCCCAACCAACAGACACGCCCAAAGGGTTGCTGTTGGCGCTGTTGTACACGCGCGCCGGAGGGGCCCCAGGCAGTGACGTATCGAAGGCGACCGAATCCACCAGCCCGAAGCTGGTCTTGTCGTGTGAGGCAACGACGTCGCCGACACCGTTGCCCGGAAGAACTTCGCGCAGGTTGTATTGGGCCAGCCCCACCAGGAACAGGTGCCCAAACGCCGGGTCCGCGTCGGGGAAGCTACCCATGAGTGTCTGCGTCACGCCGCCGAACGAGTCGTGGACATTCTGGAAGACGTCCTGCGTGTTGTTGGGGTGCGTGACCTCGAAGACCTCAAAGGGCCCGTCGCCGATATTCGGGATCGCCGCGGTGAATCGGTACAAAGCCCGCCCGGGCTGGGTCGTGGTGTCGAACGTGCCGTTGTGCATGTACCCACGCGAAGCGTCTTCCCACGCGAACAGGTCAGGCAGCAGCGGCGTGGCGGGAACCCCCGCAAACACAGCCGGCGCCGGAGCGGTGGCCACCAAGACCGACAATGCCAGGACGGATAGGGGTATGCGCTTCATGCCTAGTACAATCCTACGCCGGGCCTACTTATGAATGTGTGCGCCGTGCGGTACGGACAGATAATACACTCAGCCCCACCCCCATCAGAACCAGACCCGCAGGCTCCGGCACGTTCGCCAGCACTTCCGGTGGTGGGGGGGTGCCCGCGTTCCAGTTGCCAAGGATGACATTGAGGTCCTCGATGCCCACAAACCCGTCGCCGGAGGGGTCGCCTTTTTGTGGGTCGTTAGCGGCGACCTGCTGGTTCCAGTTGCCCAGGACGACGTTGAGGTCTTCGATGCCGACGAACCCGTCGCCGTCGAGGTCGCCGTCGATGCTGGTCTGTGGGACGAGCCGGAATATTTCGCCGGTGCGTTTGGCGATGACGAAGATCTCGCCGTCGGTATCGACACCGAAGCGCAGGTCGGCGCGTGGGGCGTTGCCCATGATCTGCAGCAGTGTCTGCTCCGAGCCGTTGTGGAAGAGTGTCAGTTCGTGGATGGTGGCCACGTTTCCGATGATCATGTCGTCGACGTCGGTGTAGAACATCCGGCCGTTCACAAGGTCGCCGAAGATGTACTTGCCCTGAAGCGAGGAGATGGCCTGGCCGCGGTAGACAAACCCGCCGACGACGGCGCTGCCTTCGTCGTGGTCGTATTGCGCGACGGGGTAGGTGTAGCCAAACACCCCGTCGCCGGTGGGCAGGGGGAACAGGTTGTTCTGGTTGTTGGGGTCGGTGGCGAAGGTGCCTTCGCGGTCGCGCCAGCCGTAGTTCGCGCCGGCGACGCCGAGGTTGATCTCTTCGATGCTGGCCTGACCGATGTCGGAGATGAACATGTTGGCTGTGCCGTTGAGCCCGGTGTCCCAGCTGAATCGGTGTGGGTTGCGCAGGCCGTAGGCCCAGACCTCGCCGAGCGTTTCGTCCTGAGGCGTCAGGCTTTCATCGACGAGTTGTGTGTGCATCAGGTCGGGGTCACCGACGAAAGGGTTGTCCGCGGGGATGCCGTAGTTGCCGTTGCTGCTGTTGTTTCCCAAGGGGTCGATGCGGAGGATCGAGCCCAGGGGTGTGCCGGGGTTCTGTCCGCCTTGGAACGGGTCGGTGGGGATGGGTGGGTTGTTGTTGCCGCCGTCGCCCATCGAGACATACATCTTGCCGTAGTCGGCGTCGCCGGGGTTTGCCAGCGGGTTGAACCCGATCTGCTGCATGTTGTGGTCGGCGAAGGGCTGGCCGATGCGTAGCAGTTCGCGACGGCTGGTGACGTCGACGGCGTTGGGGTTATTGGGATCGACCTGCCATTCGGTGATGACGCTGTGGTGGCTGGTGGATCCGGGGCTGGGGAAGTCGGGCGTGGGTTTGCCGGATTGGTTATCGCTGTGCGCGGAGTAGAGTTTGCCGAAACCGGTCGCACCGGGCGTGGCGTAGTCGGGGTGGAATGCGAAGCCGCCCATGCCCTGTTGGCCGAAGTTGCCGATGACCGGGTCGATGTTGGGCTGGCCTACGATGTTTGGTGCGGTGCCGATGTTCAAGAAGATGTTGGGCGAGGCGGCCCCGCCGTCAATCATGCGTATCCCGCCCCGCGAGTCCAGGACGAAGAGTCGTCCGGAGTCGTCGGGCGACTCGGCGAGAAAGTTGATCCCGTCGCGCTGGAACGACCCGCTTGCCGCGGGGAACGTCACGAAGTCAACCAGGTCGACCGCGAGGCCGGACTTGTCGATCGGCGGCAAGGGGTTGGCGGCGTGTGAGGGGGTCGCCGCAGCCAATATGACTCCGGCCAGAGATACGAACAGTAACAGATAGTGTCTCATAGATACTTTATCCGCGCATGACCCAGCCCGCGTCCATCACCGGTTTTTCGGTGAATCGACGCCGGACTCGGCTGCATCTCTCCCTGCCGCCCCGCCATGGTAACCCAGAGCCGGAACAACAGATAGGCCCTTCGTTCACAAAAACCACCACCGGCCTGCTGATGAGGTCGGTAGCTCAATCACGCTCGGATTCGGCCGGGGCAACCCGGTAGCCCGTGTCCAATCCCATCCCCGGCCCCCGGAGATCGAACCACGGGAGGCGAAATGACCTCGCCCTGAATAGGGCTCGGCATCCGTCACTCCTGCACCTCCAACATACCACAAGAAC
>JAJDCT010000092.1 GCA_029260695.1 Phycisphaeraceae bacterium | reverse complement strand
TGTCTCCCGGGACGAAATCACGCATCTGACCCTGCGCCGACCGGACGGCGTTACCTACGAGTTTGCCCCGTCAGACGCTGAATCAGGCTGGTCGCTCACCGGCCACGAACAATTTGAGGACGCCACCTTCGCCGCACTCCTGGACTCACTGGGCCCGTTGCGAGTCGAGGAGTGGGTCCACGGTTACGGCCTTCGCAAAACACGCGTCTTTGAATTGACTCTCGATATCACTGACCAGCCACAACAGACCCTTACCTTTCAGTCAGATATGCGGCTGTCCGCTCTGAGCGGAAACGATATGTCCTTTACTTTGCCGAAAACCTTCGTCGATCTGCTCAACGCAGAGTACCGCGACCGCACGGTGCTCTCGGTACCAATCGAGAATATCACTTCGGTCAAACTTGCCAGCGGCTCTTCCAACATCACGCTATCACGCGATGGCCAGCGATTCGTCGGCGACCAGGGAGAAGTGGATCAGGCGTTGGCGGCCGGCGTGTTTGACGCCCTGTCTGGGCTGCGTACCGAACGCTACGTCAACCCGCTACACATGCGCCCTGAAGATATTGACTTCACGGTCGAACTAACCACGACCGACGGCGAAAGTCGGATACTGCGCCTCGTTAACAGCGAAAAGGATACGGTGACCGTCACCATGGACCCACTCGGCGATCGTGATTACGCGGGCTGGTTCACCCTTGGGCGCGACATGGTCGACCGCCTGCGAGCGCCGTTAACGGAAGTCGAAACACCGACGAAGTGACGGCGCCCCCTCGGCCCCGGCTTTACCGGGGGATCGACACGAGACATACCGATCGATCACCAGACACATCTGGTTGTTGCACGAGACCCACTGATCCGTCCGGCCCGCAACACGTCACTTGTTTGAAGAAAAGATCCGCAACTGATGCCGCTCCAGGTCCAGCTTGCTGACCGGGTGCTCGACGTCGATGGGATACCTGCCGGACCAGCAGGCGGTGCAGTAGTTTTCTTTAGGCAGGCTCACACAGGAGAGCATGCCTTCCAAAGACAAGAAGTGTAGTGAATCGACGCCAAGGAACTCGGCGATCTCGTCGACGCTCTTTTCGTTAGCGATCAGGTCTTTCGAGTCCGGAAAATCCACCCCGAAGTAGCAGCCGTGACGGATCGGCGGGCAACTGATACGCAGGTGGATCTCTTTGGCACCGGCCCGACGCAACTGGGCCATCTTGTATTGGGTCGTCGTCCCGCGGACGATCGAGTCGTCGACCACAATCAACCGGTGATCCTTGACGATCTCACCGACGACGTTCAGCTTCAGCCGCACCGCGACCTCACGCTGCGCCTGGCTGGGTTTGATGAAGGTGCGCCCAACGTACCGGTTCGGGACAATGCCTTCTTTGTAGGGCAGGCCGCTTGCACGGGCGTAGCCCATCGACGAGCTTCGGCCCGAGTCGGGCATCGGGATCACGCAATCCGCGTCGACCGGCGCCTCTAGCGCCAGCTTCTCGCCTAGCCTTTCGCGGACCACCTGCACCGTGTCACCAAACAGGATCGACGAGGGGTTAGCGAAGTACACATGCTCAAAGATGCAGTGGGCCGGCTGCTGGGGTTCGGCGAACATACGGCTCTCGACGCCCCGATCCGACAGCGTCACGATCTCGCCGGGCTTGACTTCACGGACAAACGTCGCGCCGATCGCGTCCAGCGCCACCGTCTCGCTGGCGACGCAGGGTGCCCCCGCCTCGGTCTTGCCTAGCACCAAGGGACGCCAACCCCAGGGGTCGCGTGCCGCCTCGATCCGATCGTTGAACAGGAACACCAGTGAGTACGCCCCCTGAAGGTGCGGCAGCACCTCTGCCAACGGGTCTTCTTTCGCCAGGTGGTGCGATGCCAGCAGGACCAGGATCACCTCGGTATCGGTCGAGGTCTGGAACATGTGCCCGCGAGACTCGTACTCGTGTCTAAGCAGTTCTGCGTTGATCAGGTTGCCGTTGTGCGCCAGCGCGACCTGCCCGCCGACGTACTCCCGCAGCAGTGGCTGGGCGTTGCAGGACCGGCTGGCTCCGGTGGTCGAGTAGCGGTTGTGCCCGATCCCCGCTTTGCCGGTCAGGCGAGCCAGCGTCTGGTCATCGAAGACCTCGGCGACCAGGCCCATCCCGGTGTGTGCGTTGAGTTGCCCCCCGTCGGCCACGGCGATCCCAGCCGACTCCTGCCCGCGGTGCTGCTGGGCATAAAGGGCGGTATAGCACTTGTGCGCGGTGTCGGGGTCGTCCCAGATCCCGAAAACGCCGCACTTATGTTTGGTCTGGTCATCCATAGAGGATCGGGCTCGGGGGCCGAAGACCAGACAGTAGCGACCGCCGCGCAACCGGTCAAGAGATCGTGTGCCAGGGATGTTTTGATCTGCTTAGAACGACGTGCATACCGCGGGCGGTGTCATCGGGCTTCGGCGGCGAATTCCGTGGCCCCGGCACGGCCGTGGGTGCCCGACACATAGTGCAACTCGAGGTACCGCGCGACGTAGTCGATGATGCTCATCGCCTCGGGGATATCAGGGTTGGACGTCGTCCCCATCGGCTCGAATCGCATGCCCTTGAATCGCCGGCATGCCTCGTTCAACGGCAGCCCGTACTGGATCGCCAGCGAAAACGCCCGGCAGTAGGCCTGGATCAGCCCGGACAGCGTCGAGCCCTCCTTGGACATCTTGATGAATATCTCGCCGGGCAGCCCCGACTCGAACAGCCCGATCGTCAGATAGCCCTCGTGGCCCATGATCTGAAACTTGTGTGTGACCGAATCGCGGACCGGGGTAAGTGATTGACGGCTGGCTACCATGTGGCTTGGCCCTGTGGGGGATTCGTGTCGGACGGTCGATCTTCCGCCCCGGCAACGTATGTGTTCGACCAAGGGCCTTGATATGATCGGACGTTCACCGCCACGGCCTGCAAAACCGACCCATGACCCAAACCGCACCCCCTACCAGCCCAGATACCCGCCACGCCAGCCTCCCCGGCACCCCCGGTAGCCCAGGCTTCCCAGTCAATGCCCGGACCGTTCGTCGGCGTCTGCTTGCCTGGTACGACACCCACCGGCGCGATCTTCCTTGGCGAGCCAAGCCCTGCGAGGCGCCCGACCCCTACCACGTCCTGGTCAGCGAGGCGATGCTCCAGCAGACCCAGGTCGCCACCGTGG
>JAJDCT010000091.1 GCA_029260695.1 Phycisphaeraceae bacterium | reverse complement strand
CACATGGCGCAGAAGTCGGTGTCGACGTCCATGTCTTCATCGTGGTAGGCCCGGGCGGTGTCGCCGTCGAAGGCTAGCTCGAAGTGTTTTTCCCAGTTCAGTGCGGCGCGGGCCTTGGTGAGTTGGTCGTCCCAGACTCTTGTTCCGGGGATACCCAGCGCGATGTCGGCTGAGTGGGCGGCGATCTTGTAGGCGATGCAGCCCTGCTTGACGTCGTCTTTCTTGGGCAGGCCGACGTGTTCCTTGGGGGTGACGTAACAGAGCATGGAGGCGCCGTGGTAGGCGGCGTTGGTCGCGCCGATGGCGCTGGTGATGTGGTCGTAGCCGGGGAAGACGTCGGTGACCAGTGGGCCGAGGACGTAGAACGGTGCGCCGTGGCAGACGGTGCGTTCGAGCTTCATGTTGTATTCGATCTGATCGAGCGGGACGTGGCCCGGGCCCTCGACCATGACCTGGATGCCCTTACGCCAGGCGCGTTCCGTGAGCTTGCCGATCTCGATCAACTCTGCGAACTGGATCTTGTCAGAGGCATCCGCGAGCCCGCCGGGTCGGCAGCCGTCACCGATGGAGAAGGTGACGTCGTGCTCGCGCATGATGTCGCAGATGTCTTCCCATGCGGTATTCATGGGGTTTTCAGCGTTGTGTGTGAGCATCCACTTGGCGAGCAGCGACCCGCCGCGCGAGACCAGGCCGATCAGGCGGTCCTTGGCGAGCTTGATGTGCTCCTTGAGGATGCCGGCGTGGATGGTGAAGTAGTCGACGCCCTGCTCGGCCTGGTGCTTGACCATGTCGAGGATCATCTCGCGGTCGAGGTCTTCGATTTTCTTGCCGATGATCATGGAGTAGATCGGGACCGTGCCGATCGGTGCGGTGGAGTTCTTGACGATGGCATCGCGTGTGGCGTCCAGGTCCCCGCCTGTCGACAGGTCCATGATGGTGTCGGCGCCCCAGCGGAGTGCCCATTCGAGCTTTTCGACTTCTTCATCGGTGCCGGAGGAGATCGGTGAGGCGCCCATGTTGGCGTTGATCTTGGTCTTGCTTGCCCGGCCGATACACATGGGGTCGAGTTTGTAGCCCAGGTGGGTTTTGTTGGCGGGGATGACCATACGGCCGGCGGATATCTCGTCGCGGATCTGCTCGGCGGTCAGGTGCGGCTCACGCTGGGCGACTCGGATCATCTCTGGCGTCACCGTGCCCATGCGTGCGTATTCGAGTTGTGTGCAGGGGGAAAAGTTTTTGGGATACGCGACCGACCGCAGCGTGCCGTCGGACTGGGTAAAAGTGATTGAGGTGGCTGTGGGATCAATCTGTGGGCCCTCATCGCCGACCCATGTGCTCCAGCCCTGCGGCATGAAGTCCCAGGCGGTCTTGTCAGACGGCTTGGGCATGCCGGGGGTGTCCGGCGAGCTGTAGGTCAGAGCGCCGGCTGGCCCTGGGGCAAAGATGGGTTTGTTAGAAAACGAACCGGGCGTGGTCGCGGTGGGTTCGGCACCGGGGTCGTCGCCGACTGGTGGGAGTATGTAGCCTAGCTGCTCGGTGTCGAGTTTACCGGGGGTGTCGGGGGTGCCAGGTGCGTTTTGATCGGTGTTGTGTTGCGTGGTCATGGCGAGGCTTCCTTGATGTGCGTGGAAGCGCTCGCGCATATGGATGGGCGGGCGTCGCTTCCCTACGCAGTTGCCCCCCGGTAGTCGGGGGTTGGCTGATCAGGTTCGGAGGGTTTGTCTCAGTCCCGGCTTCTTAAACGTCCGGGACACCCCTAGCGAACAATTGGAGGATACGCCGCGCGGGGGCGGGTGGCAAGGGGAGGATCGGGTTTAGGGTTTTGGAGATCGGGTATCGGTCGAAGAATGACTGCCAGGCCGGGGACCTGTTCAACAACAGACTGACGCTGGATTTAACTGGGCTTACTTCGTCTTGCTGCGTGGGACGGTGAGGGTAGACCAGTTGTCCCCGGCAAGTGTCCGGCAGAGGATGATGATCTGCCCGATGTGGTAGCCGTAATGCGAGAGCTGGCGGTGGATGGTGCCGATGACGGTTTCCGGCTCGTCTCGGATGGTCACGCTGGCGGTCAGGTCGACCGGGCCCAGCTTGGCCAGACTCGCGAACAAGGTGTCCCAGCCCGATTCCCAGTCATGCTCGACTTCAACGCGGCTCTGATACCGGTCGGTGAACTCTTCATCCCGGTCACGCCAGGGCTTCTCGCCATCGGTGGTCAGGAAATCAGTCCAACGCGAACGCATGGCGTTGGACAGGTGCTTCATAATAACCGCGACGCTGTTGCTCTCAGCATCGGGCGCGATCCGCATCTGCTCAAATGTGATTTGCCGAATCGCGCTGTCGGCAAGCCGCTTCTGCGCACGGAACATCTCTTCGGCACTCTGCAGGACGGCCCGTCCTAATTCTTCATGGATGTCTGACATACTGGCTCTCCCAGAGTCAATCGGCCGGGGAAGTGGGTCCCGCTCCGCCGCCTGCGTCCGCCCGCAGTGGCAACCATTCTAGCACATCCTGGATCATCCGGTCCCAATACCCCCATTCGTGCCCCTCATCGGGGTGTTCGTGGTAGTCCACCGACAGCCCCAGCCCCCGGAGATGGTCCCGGAAAGTGACATTTTCGGGGTAGACAAAATCGGCTGTCCCGCAGCACTGATAAAGGGCCGGGGCGGGTTTTGAACCCTCCGCCAGCCGTCGTGCCAGGTGCAGCAGGTCGTTTCCCGAGCCGGGGTAGTCCGTAGGATCCCCAAAGACGTCGGCGAACTCCCCGGCCAGCTTGCCGGTCGGCTCCATCCGCTGGGTCCGGTCCACGGCACCGGACATACTGGCCGCGGCGCAGAACTCATCCGGATAGGTCATCGCCCACTTCATCGCCCCGTAGCCCCCCATCGACAGCCCGGCCACAAAATTGTCCTCACGCTTATCCGACAGCGGGAAGAACTTTCGGCAGACCACTGGCAACTCCCGGGTGAGGAACGTCCAGTAGTCGTTCCCGTGTTTCATGTCGGCGTAGAAACTGCGGTGCACCTCCGGCATGACCACCGCTAGGTTCTTCTTCCAAGCGTGACGCTCGATGCTGGTCTGTCGTGTCCAGATCGAGCTATTGTCACCCAGGCCGTGCAACAGGTAGAGCGTGGGGTGCGGCGGCTCCATGCTCACGCCGGGGTAATGATGGGCGTGGGTTTGTGTCGCCTGGGGGAGGATGACGCGCACCGTCACATTAAGCTCGAGCGCGTCGGAAAAGAATTCGCAGTGGATCAGGGCCATGTCGGGTATCGGGTATCGGGTATCGGGTTTCGGGTTTCGGGTTTCGGGTTTCGGGTTTCGGATGTCGGATGATATTACGAAGCGCCGCGACTTGTCGCGTGGCTTGCCGTCCGGGATACGAGGCCTAGCTAAAAGCCTCAAACACATCCTTAATGTATCCGATCCTCAAGACAGGGGGTAAGATGGGCGTGTGCAAGAGATCACCTCGATCAAGCCGACGCAGAAAAACCCCAAACGGGTGACGGTACGGATCGGGCGGAAGGTCGTGGCGACGCTGACGCAGAGCAAGGTCGAGGAGTTGGGCCTGCACGTCGGGCAGGCGTGGGATGACGGGTTGGCCCAACAGGTCGCGCAGGCATCGGTGTATGACAAGGCCCTTCGTCAGGCGATGAACCGGCTGAACCGCCGGGCGATGAGCCGATACGACCTGGACTTCAAACTCAAGAAGCTGGGGTACGAGCAG
>JAJDCT010000090.1 GCA_029260695.1 Phycisphaeraceae bacterium | reverse complement strand
CACCGCGAAGAGGTCACGCCTCACCTGGATGTCCTGATCGACGCGTCCCGCTCGATGGCGCTGACCGGTTCCGACAAACCTTCCTCAGCGCTTGGGTTGGCAGCGGCGCTCTCGGCGGCGGCGGACAACGCGCGCTGGTCACGCAGGCTCTACGCCGTCGGCGAACAAAACTCACAGGTCCCCGGCGGTGAGGGCGACCCCGCGGGTTGGGCCTGGCCCGGGTTTGACGGCAGGCAGCCGCTTGGGCTCACCCCGATCACCGCAGGTCTGAAACTTAGACGCCGGGGTGTCCGGGTGTTAATCAGTGATTTGTTGTTTGACAGCGACCCCTGGCCGATCGTCAGCCGTCTTGCGGAAGGGGCGTCGGCGTTGTTCGTCGTGCAATTGCTCGGGGCACAAGACGCCGACCCATCCTGGACCGGCGACCTGCGCCTTGTCGACAGCGAGACAGGCCTGCTGCGCGAGGTTCGCCTGGATACCTCTGCAAAGGAGAGATATCTGCAGCGTCTTCAAACACTCAAGCAGCAATGGAACGCCGCTTGCCGCCGCGTGGATGGTCGGCTTATCGAGTTGATTGCCGAAGACCTGACCGGCGGCTGGGACCTGCGTCCATTGGTCGAATGTGAACTACTGCGTCTGTCCTGACTGGAATGAATCATGCCGATCCTGGGTGTGCCTTTGGCGTTGATCGGTTTGGCGGCGCTGCCTGCGCTCACCGCCATCTATTGGTTGCGCACCCGCTTCCGCAGGCAGGAGGTGTCGTCGCTGTTCCTCTGGTCACTGGTGGCCCAGGCGCACGGCGGAGGTCGGCGGGCGACACGGTTGCAGACCCCGCTGCTCTGGCTTATCGAGTTGTTGGCGCTGATGTTGCTTGCGTTGGCCGCCGCCGGGCCGCGCATCCCGCGTGCGGATCGGGTTGTCCCCGTGATGGTGGTGATGGATGATTCGTTTTCGATGTCCGCGGTACATGCAGATGGCGTCAGTGTCAGGGACAAGGGCGTCGACGCGATCACACAAGAGCTAAGTGCCCTGGGCCCATTCATCGCGCGGTTCGTGATCGCCGGGCCCGAGCCTTCCCTCCAGGAGGGTTCGATCTCGCGATTGGCCGACATCGAAAGGGCGGTTGGGGATTGGCGCTGCGAATCGGTGTCGTCAGAGATCGGCCCTGCGGTCGCGCTGGCCAGAGAGGTCGGCGGGCCGGGCTGCCGGGTGCTGGTGGTGACGGACCACAGCCCGCCGGAAGATCAATCGCCCACGGAACCGGTAGTGCAAGCGGATCGTCTGCGCTGGCGCGCGGTCGGTGAGGTCGGGCCCAATGCCGCGATCGTCAACGCCGTGCGATCCACCGACCCGCAGCGTGACCAGATCCTTCTTGAGGTTGCGAACTTCACCGATGCCACACGTCCCGTCACCCTCGCACTCTACGCCGGTGCGGACAAGGTCGCTATTTTTGAGTCGGATGCCGACGACCCTATCGGCCCGGTCCGTGAGATCGACCGACGCACGCTCGACCTGGCCGCGTTTGAAACACGCCGTCTACGGCTCGCGCCTCCGAGCAATGGCGCTGTGTTGATCGCCCGGATTGACGATGACGGCCTTGCCGCTGACAACCGCGTTGTACTCATGCCCCCGGCCCGCGCGCCGTTGCCTGTGGGCGTGTCCATTGCCGACCCGGTATTGAATAAGGCGGTCCGTTCGGCGGTGCAGGCGTCGGGGATTGCAACGATCGAACCCAATCGCACCAAGCTCACGTTCACCGATCGTGCACTCCCCGCGTCTGCGGCGTCTACAACCACAGAGGGTGCGGGAATTGAGCCCGACGAGTCGTCCGGCACTAGCGCCGAGGCCCAGATCTTCGCGAGCCCCTGGCGTGTCGAGTTTGAGGTCCCACCTGTTGCGGACATCGACGCTTACCTTGGGCCTTTCGTCATCGACTACACCCACACACTTGCTGCGGGGCTTTCGCTTACCGGCCTGGTCTGGGCCGCACCAAACGCCGACGCCGGCTTGCCCGCGGTCGGCCGCCCCGTAGTCAGTGCCGGCGACACGCCTCTGGTCAGCGAACGTGATCTCACAGGCAGCGCCAAGGCGATTCGTATCCGGCTGCGCGCCGATCGGTCCACGCTATTGAACTCCGCGGCCTGGCCTGTCTTGATCGCCAACATTATCGACTGGCGTCGCGCCGAACTGCCCGGGCTTTCGCACGTCAATGCTCGG
This sequence comes from Phycisphaeraceae bacterium, assembly GCA_029260695.1. Classification (GTDB taxonomy): domain Bacteria; phylum Planctomycetota; class Phycisphaerae; order Phycisphaerales; family Phycisphaeraceae; genus JAJRRS01. Next base: position 4,962 of record JAJDCT010000090.1, on the reverse strand, counting down.
CCGGGCCTGCCCGTAAGGCTCAACCTATCCTCATCGATCGACCACGTCTCCGTGACCTACCACACGGTAGGGGGACAGGAACCCACCGAGCCCCCCAACCGTGTCGAGACACGCAACGGTTCGGCGGTGTTGACTTCGGATCGGCCTGGAATCTACCGCGTGTCGGCAGGCGAAGAGATACACCGTTACACGGTCAACGTCATGTCGGCCGAGGAATCAGACCTGCGCAATTCCGCTACTTCTGAACACGGCTTGTGGAATGATGAGCAGGCCCTGCGCACCGACTACCGCGGGCTTGGATGGATACTTGGCCTGCTGGCGCTCGGACTCCTTGCGCTGCACGCATGGCTGCTGTACCGCCCACGATTGCAACAGCCGGCGGCGATTAACCCGGAGGGCGCGGCTTGACGTTTCTGCAGCCACACTGGCTCTTGTTGCTGCTCCCACTGGCGGTCGCCTGGTGGTGGTTGCGTGCGCCGGCTCGTTGGCTGCGCTCCCTCCGGCTGACGACCTACGGTCTGATCGTGTTGGCGATGTGTGACCCGCAGATGATCCAACCCCGCCGAGCTGGCACGGTGGTGGTGGTCGCCGACCGCAGCGACTCGATGCCGATCGACGCCGAGCCGCGTCAGGCCGAGATGGTCAAGCTGTTGCATCAATCGATGTCGCCCCGGGAGCGTCTGGCCGTCGTGTCTTTTGGCGAACGTGTGGCACTTGAGCACGGCCCGGGGGTTGATCCCTTCGATGGTTTCGAGCAGGTCGTGGGCGCCGGTGCATCAGACATGTCAGCTGCGTTGCGTCGTGCGGTGTCGTTGATCCCCGAGGGCGGGGGAGGTCGCCTACTGATACTCAGTGACGGGGTTTACACAGGGCGCGACCCGGCGGTTGACGCTGCGCGTGCCGCAGGGCGCGGGATCGCCATCGATTACCGTGACATGAGCCGAACCAGCGCGGGCGATGCGGCGATCACTCGGGTCGATGCGCCCGGGAGCGTCCAACCCGGCGAATCATTTTTGATCACCGGTTGGGTCTACCTCCCGACCCCGCAAGAGGTGACGCTCGAGCTCTGGCGTGGCAACACCCGTATCACCGCCGGGCAACGCGACCTCCCCGCGGGGCTTAGCCGACTCTCCTTTAGAGACCGCGCCGGCGGGCCCGGGTCGGCAGGGTATCGGCTCATCGTAAAAGGCATCGGCAACGACAGCGTCCCCGAGAACAACACCGCGCGGTTTATTGTCGGGATCGAAGGTGCAAAGCCGTTGCTGCTTGTGTCGCGGTCTCCAGGCGAGGGTTTAGGTGGGTTGCTCCGTTCAGCGGGGCTTGACGTTAAGTTGTCAGCACCCGACGTGGTCGACGCCTCGCTTGAAAGCCTGTCGAACTACGCCGGCGTGGTCCTGGAAAATGTCCCCGCGTCGGACCTCCCGGTCGGGGCGCTCGACCGTCTCGCCGCGCTTGTCGAAGACGCAGGCACGGGCTTGTTCATGACCGGTGGGCAGTCGTCGTTTGGGCCCGGCGGATACTTCCAATCACCGATCGACCCGCTACTGCCGGTGTCTATGGAGCTTAGACAGGAACACCGCAAGCTCTCGCTGGCGATCGTTGTCGCGCTGGATCGTTCGGGCTCGATGGCTATGACCGTCCCCGGCGGGCAGATGAAGATGGACCTTGCCAACCTGGGAACCGCACAGGTCATCGACCTGCTCTCGCCGATGGATGAGTTCGGCGTGATCGCGGTCGACTCCGCGCCGCATGTCATCTCCCCGTTGGGCCCACTTAAAAACAAGGAAGCGGTCCGCGGCAAGGTCCTGAGGATCGACTCGATGGGCGGCGGCATCTATGTCTTCGAGGCCCTCAAAGCCGCCTCCACCATGCTCGCCAGCGCGACCCCCAAGACCCGGCACATCATCCTATTCTCCGATGCGCAGGATTCGGAGGTTCCCGGTGCGTATCGCCAACTGCTCCGCAAGTGTCAAAAGGCCAACATCACCGTCAGCGTCATCGGTCTGGGCACGGAGCACGATGTCGATGCGCCGCTGCTGAAAGACATCGCCCGGTTGGGTAACGGCCGAATATTCTTCACCGACGACGCACGCAAGCTCCCATCGCTGTTTGCCCAGGACACATTCGTCGTCGCGCGTTCGACGTTCATTGAGGAAGCCGCGCCCGTGCAGACCACCGGTGCACTAGCTGCCTTGGCTGGCCGGGCTCTTTCTCAGCCACCACACTTAGGGGGATACAACCTTACCTACCTCAAACCCGAAGCATCGTTGGGGATGGTTACGCGCGACGAATACAACGCACCGGTCGTCGCCACCTGGCAGGCGGGGCTCGGCAGGGCCGCCGCCTATGCCGGCGAGGTCGACGGCGAGTTCACCGGGCCCATCACCGACTGGGACGGCTACGGCGACTTACTCACCAGCGTCAGCAGGTGGATCGAATCACGCGACCGGTCGCTCCCCGATTCACTGATGGTCCGTCAGCGTGTCGATGAGGGTGTGCTGACGGTTGAACTGTTGATGGACCCGGAACACCCCGAGGCCGGGCTGCCCGCTGAACCGCAGGTCCGTCTGCTCGTGGGCCGACCCGGGTTTAAACCCGATCGAATGACCGGTCGGCTACGCTACACCGCGACCGATGCACTCACCGCCGTCTTCCCGCTCGCCGGCGATCAGGTCGCGACCGCAACTATCGACCTGGGCCAACTCGGCAAAGTCACCATGCCCCCCGTCCGCCTGCTCTACTCCCCGGAATACCGACCACGCACCGGAGATGGCCGAGACACACTACGCACACTCGCCGACATCACCGGCGGCGTCGCCCGCACCGAACTCGCCAGCTTATGGAACGACCTGCCCACGGTCGACCGACGTGTGTCTGTGGCACACTGGCTCTGGCTCCTGGCGGTGGTCGTTATCCTCTTGGAAGTCGTCGAGCGCCGCACCGGCTGGGTCTCCGCCTCGGTCCCCCGCAACCTTCAAGCACCCCGTTTCATACGCAGAGAAAGCACCGAAACAACAGATGCGACCGACGCGTCACCTAAATCACGCCGACCACGCAAGCCGTCGCCGGCCAAGGCCACACAACCCGGTACAGTTCAGCCCACCAAGCAGGCCCCCGTGACGCCTCCCCCTGAACCACCCCTGCCGGGAGCCACTGACATCCCAGATTCGGCCGGCCCGGGCCTGGCATCCGCGCTGGATAAGGCCCGCAAGCGTGCCGATCGCCGCACCGGACGGGATCAGTAGAACCCGGCAGCCGCTACGGAGCCCATCGTGAGTGTTCCCGGATCGGTTGGCCCTGTGTGCCCCGATCAAAAGCTTAAATGTGTGGGCTTTTGATCTTCACGGCTGTGCCTTAGAATGCACCGCCCGGAGTTTTTTTGGAGATCACAGCGTATGGCCGGTCACAGTAAATGGGCGAATATCAAGCACCGCAAGGGCCGTCAGGACGCCAGGCGGAGCAAGATCTGGAGCAAGTGCTCACGGGCGATTATTGTTGCCGCCAAGCAGGGCGGGCCCGACCCGGACTCCAACCTGACGCTGCGCTACGCCATCGACGAGGCGAAGAGCGAGAACATGCCCAAGGACACGATCGAGAAAGCGATCGCCAAGGGTTCCGGCAAGCAGGACGGTGTGAACTACGAATCGATTATCTATGAAGGTTACGGCGCGGCGGGGGTCGCGGTCTTGCTCGACTGCCTGACGGACAACAAGAACCGTACCGTGCCGGAGGTCCGAAAGATATTTGAGAAGCACGGGGGCAACCTCGGCGCGTCGGGTTGCGTGGCGTACAACTTCAAGAGCAAGGGCCAGATCTTTGTCGCCAAAGCCGACGCGGACGAAGAGGCTGTGATGAACACCGCATTGGAGGCGGGTGCAGAGGATTTTCAGGACGCGGGTGAGGGTTGGGAAATCGTCTGCGAGCCCACCGATTACATCGCCGTCCGCGCCGCTCTGGAGTCCGGCGGGTTCGGGATCGAATCCGCCAGCGTCACGATGATCCCCGAAACCACCATCGAATGCACCGGCAAGGACGCGAAGAAGGTCTTCAACCTGATCGAGGCGTTGGAAGACCACGACGACGTCCAGAAGGTCCACGCGAACTTCGATATTCCCGACGAGGAGATGGAAGCGCTGCAGGAGCAGTAGCCGCCTCGTCAGCTTTCACCGGGAGTCTCACGATGAAGACGTCAGTGTTGAACGCATCGGCCAAGGCTTTGATCGCGGTGGTTGTCTTATTGATGTTGACAGCGCAATCGCTGCTGGCGGCCCGGCCCACGGTGGTCAAAACCACGCCCGGCCACGGCGACAAGCAGGTCGACCCCACCCTGCGGCGGATCACCATCGAGTTTGACCAAGACATGGATACCCGTGGCGGGCGATCGATCTGTGGCGGGGGTGACCTATTTCCAAAGATCATTGGCAACCCACGTTGGGCCGACAAGCGGACGTTTATCATCACCGTCCGCCTCCGGCCGAACCACGACTACGCGTTAAGCATCAACTGCCCAGCTGCGCTGAATTTCCGAAGCGCGGAGGGGGAGTCCGTTGTCCCGTACCCGGTCCGTTTTACGACCGACGACGGGGGGCTCGGCGCCGAAGCCAAGGATGTCCCGGTATCCGAACTCAATACAGCCGCGGTCGAACTCCTACGCGAGATGGTCGACCAGCAGTACTCCTACCGTGACCGGCTTGGGCTTGATTGGGATAAGCTGTTCGACGACCACAATAAGCTTTTGATCGACACAAAAACACCCAAGCGATTCGCACAGATCGCCGGTGTCATGCTCGCCCATGCGCAAGACAAACACATCTGGCTGGATGCGGGAGGCGAGCGGATTTCGGCATTCATCCGGCCCATGACGCCCAACGCCAACGCTCAGCTGCTGCCGAATTTGGTCCCGGGCTGGCAACAGCAAAGCGGCATTGTCTACACGGGGCTGTTCGATGACGGGATCGGCTA
>JAJDCT010000089.1 GCA_029260695.1 Phycisphaeraceae bacterium | reverse complement strand
CCCCGTCGTCATCGCCATCCACACCGACGCTGTACACCACCGGCCCATCCTCGTTTACCCGGTAAACCAACGACTTCCCCGTCAGCCGATCCACCGGCACGCCCGGCAGAAACCGGGGGACCAACGCATCTAACGCCGTGGGCCAATCCCCGTGTTCCCGCCGATACAACTCCAACGCGATCCCGATCAGTATGCCGTCGCGCATGCCCTGTGCTGTTTCCGAGCTTCGCCGCATACCCCCTATTGGGGGCATCATCTGTGTGATTAGCAAATACCTTGATTGCTTTAAGCGTGACCATTTTCCGATCTCTTCATCGACGACACCAGAGTGCGAAACCATCCACAGGGGCTGCTTCATCTCTGCCTCATTGATGCCCATGAGTCGCCGGTGCATCTCGGTCAGATCTTTCCGAGAAGCCATCCCCCACATCACAGCTGGGCCGAGTACTTGTCCAACATCTGTACCAGCCACCAGCTCAACTTCCGCTGTCGATGACGGTCCGATGACACTATCCAGCAACCTCAAACCCTCCGGTGTGATCCGACCGTCACCGTTGCCGTCGTCGGTATAGATCCTCTGAATGAGGTCATCGAACCACATCCGTTCGCCACGCATCCCGGCTTCAAATGAAAGGTCTGACTCCGCGAACAGGTGTGCCAAGTCACGCCATTGTTCATCGCTCAAGAGGTCGGGCTGCTGAGCAAGTATCGAGGCCAGCCCATCTTGTGCTATGACCCGGATCGACAGGGCGACCATCTCGCTGATCAGGCATGGGCTTTCCCGCCCGTGGTCAGCCAGGCCTTGTAAGGCCACGAGGTCGGCGTAGACCCGTGCAGCGTCGTCTTCGATTGCGGCCTGCCGGGCGTCCGCCGACAGCAAGCGCGACATCTCCCGAAGTTTCCCGAGATGGGACAACAGCACGCCGATCAGAATCCGATCGGGGTCGTGGAATGAGGCAGGAGACTGAGTGTTCTGTTCCGGGTAGCGCTCAAGTTCGAATAGTGCTCTGTCCTCAGGCGAATAGTCGCTAGGGAATCCCGCGGTGAGCCCCACGCCGGGGAGCGCCGCGCCTTGTCGGATCAGTGAGAGGGAGGCTGCGTGATCGCGCAGAAACACGTCCGTCTCCGACCAGCCGGGGTTGTCCGGGTGCAGTGAGTTCTTCAAACGGTCCCAGCGGGTTCCACGGTAGGGCGGTTCGAGTTCGTACTGGTATTGCTCTTGTTCCTCCGGCGGGAGTTCCCGGTAGTACGGGATCGGTGAGTCCCACTCGACCTCGCTACTCAGGTCCATTTCCAGCAGGGCTTCACGGTAGAGCGGCCAGGCACGCTGGTCTTCGGGGAATGAAGCCGCCTTGGCGTTGAAGATTGTCAGGTAATCGGTCTTGACATCCGGGCTACCCATCAGGAAGTACCCCAGCATCAGTACATACACACCGAAGAAAGCTGCGAAGCACAGCCGGGCCCAGGCGAAGGCGTGCCAGAGCATCAGCCTTTGTCTCTTTTTCGCCCGGCGGATCAGCTTCGCGGTTCGCTCTTCATCCCCAAAGGTTGATAGCAATTCGTCCATCGATGTGCCGGCTTCGAGGCCATCAAGGAAGTGAGCGATCAGCTCGTTGGCGACATCGACTTTTTCCAAACGCCACAGCCGTGTGCGTTTGACGATTCGGCGCACCTTGTCCGCCGCCAGCCCGGAAAGGCTCGCTTCGTCCAACAGCCGGTCGATATCCAGTCGCCCGGTGATCCGCCCACGTAACAGGTCGCGCATCGGTGTCTTGCACAGCCGGCGTTTAAACGAGGTAGTGCTCATTGTCAGGCCCCCTGAAGGTTGCCGGTGATCCCCAGTGCGCCCATCGCCGCCGTCACAGCCTGCCACTGGTCGGTGTCGTGGGCGAGGCGCTTTTTCCCTTTGCCGGTCAGGCGGTAGTACTTGCGCGGTCGGCCGTTCTCGGCCTTATCCAGCCGGGCGGCGATCAGGCCCTTGGCCTGCAGGTTGTAGAGCATCGGGTAGAGGGTCGACTGCCCCATCGCCAGCACGCCGTCGCTGCGCTTGGCCAGGTCCTTGACCAGCTCGTAGCCGTACTTTTCCCCGGGCTCCAGCAGCTTCAAGACCGCCACCGGCCCGGCCCCACGCATCAATTCCCGTTCGATCTTCATCTTAAGCCCTTTCATGTATCACACACTATGCAATACATAGTATCGGGCAGGCTGATGATGTCAAGAGGTAATCACCGCGAAGGCACGAAGAGCGCTAAGAAAAGCAAAGATTTGGCCCACAGATTTTCACAGATTAGCGCAGATTTGGATATTACACGGACCTGTCACATCTTTATCTGTGTCAATCTGTGGGCCATGCCCCTTCCTTCTTATCGCTCTTCGCGCCTTCGCGGTTGATCTTCCTGCCCGATCCCGCATTACAATGGACCCATGACAGAAAAATTCAGCCACCTCGACGATCAGGGCCGCGCACGCATGGTCGATGTCGGCGGTAAGCCACCTATGCGTCGCACCGCCATCGCTACGGGGGAATTCGTTGCGGCGAAGCAGACGTTGGATCGGCTGCTCGGCGCGGATGATGCCGAACCCTTACCAAAAGGCGAAGCCCTGGCGGTCGCACGCATCGCCGGCATCTCCGCAGCCAAGAAGACCGGCGAACTGATCCCCCTGTGCCACCCATTACCTCTGGACCACGCTCAGATCGACTTCGAGCGTACCGCCGACGATCGGTTGCGCGTCACCGCCACCGCCTCCATCACCGCGAAGACCGGGATCGAAATGGAAGCCCTCACCGCCGTGAGTGTTGCCTGCCTGACGCTCTACGACATGACCAAAGCGGTCGACAAAAACCTGCGGATCGAAGGCATCCATCTGGTCGAGAAGCGCAAGGAACCGGTGGGGTGATCGTGCTGCGTTTGGAGCGGTTTAATGTTAACCGTAGCGTGTAATGTTTAGCCGCCGCGGCCACGCGGCGCACTCCGGGCGTGGCCGCCCGGGCTAAACCGTTGCACAACGTTATAGATAAGGTGAAACCCGCCTGGTGGCGGATCGCAGGTCCGCGCGTGAGAACCATGATGCCGCCATTCATGGCGATCCCTGGTCGCCGGTCAAAGAGACTCGTTGGGCCCATCAGCCCCGCGTTCGACGGCGATTCAGTGACATCGTGATACCAACTAAGAGCAGCGACACGGCGGAAGGTTCGGGGACATTCGCCCCAGTTCCCGGCGGTGTCCCCGCGTTCCAGTTGCCCAACACGATGTTGAGGTCTTCGATCCCGACGAAGTTGTCGCCCGACGGGTCCGCCAGCGGATCACCCGGCGGGACGTTCTGATTCCACGCACCCAGCACGATATTCAGGTCGGTGATCCCGACGAACCCATCGCCGTCCAGGTCGCCGGTCAGGTCGGTAACGAGCAGCGTGTAGCCGATGTCTTGGAGGGTCCCCAGTTCTATGCTGCTTAAGACGCGGAGGTCGAGCCCCTCAAAAACAGATGCTTCGCTATTCATGAGCTGCAAGTTTGCGCCGGTAAAGAAATCGGTGTCCGTGTGTGACCCGGAACTGCCATCTTCCCAGAGCGTGGGTGAATACAGGGGTACCGGGTTCCCACCGTTGGCCGCCATCGCGTTGGGGCCGTCAAAGAGAAGCCCGTTAGCTCCCGTGCCACCGACCGAGGCGGCGTCCCAACGCGTGCTGTCAAGGATGAAGGTGGTGTCACTGATAATCGGTCCGGTGGAATCAGCTACAAACTCATCGAACGGAGACCATATGGTGGCGACGCCCGGGGGATCAAAAAAACTGGAACCGTCTTCGAAGATGTCCGAGACAAACCCCAGCGTGTGCGTCAGCTCGTGGATAGCGGTCGAAATCAGATCAAGCTCGCCCGGCTGAAAATCGCTGAGGGGCTCCCAGTTGAAATCTTGGAAATTCCAAAAGATGCTGCCGTCCGCGGCTCCCGGGTTGGGGTCCGCGCTGTCGCCCCCGAGGATCTTAATCATGACGTCCCCGCGGTCGCCAAAGCCGTTGCCGGGAACCGGAGCGTTAAAGTTCGACGCCGCGGCGGCAAGAGAAAAATCATCGGTCTCACTGCCTATCACGTCCAGGTTGATGGTCGCGTTGTAGTTGGTGAGCAGGCCGGCGAGGTAGTCACCCGCCTGGGCGAGGCCGGCCCTTCGGTCGATCCCGGTCTGCCCGACCGCGTTGAAGCCGACGCCCGTCACGTCCAGATAGTTGAAGCTGAAAGTCACGGCTGCGCCCACCGGGCTGGCTAACGCCAAACCCAAACCGGCGACCACGGCCGACCTGATGAACGAACCGTGCATCAGGCGTACATAAAAACGTGGATAAAACAAAGTCCTTCTCCCTCTCGAAGATCAGTAAATCAGATCCGTATCAAAGCCACCCGATAGCCTGTGGGGGATGTTCCCGGCTATATCGACCACAATATTTTACACCACGGGGAGTCAGTCGCAATGAAATTCTGGATGATGTGGAGGCTAAAATAGAGCGATCCCGCCGCAGGGGACTTGGTCGGGGGCAACGCTCTCACCTATTGCTTGGCGGTTAATCCCATTCGGGTTCACAGCCCGATTCGATCTCTTCGCCGAGTTCCGCCATGACACTGCTGATCGTGTCGGGGTTGAATCCGCGCCTTGCAAGCAAGCCGTAGAGCCTGCGCTTGCGGGTCTGAAGGTCAAAGCGTTGCATCGTGCGGAGTTTCTTGCGTGCGAGTTCCACCGCCCCGGGCGCCAGGTCCTGCGCATCGG
>JAJDCT010000088.1 GCA_029260695.1 Phycisphaeraceae bacterium | reverse complement strand
AACCTCGCGATCAATCTCAGCGCCATGTACACATGAGCCCAACACACGGCAAAGCATATCCTGCTGTTCAGATACCGACCCAAGAAGTGCTGTAGGCACAAAACCTATCTGCCGAAAGATATTGATTTTCTCCGGGCGGGTACCGCCTAACAGGCTCCGTGTTCCGCCGGTGCCAACCGAGATTACATGCAAACGATCTCGGCCCGTCGGCCAACCCAGATTGTACGGAGGCAGCGTAGCCATGAGTACGGCCAAGAGCGATGGGTTGTTGTAGGGCGTGATGCCGCCATCGACGAACATGAAAGATTCGTTGCCGATCGTAATCTTTTCGGGTGTGAAGTAAGTGGGGGCCGCGGTGCTGGCCCGGAGGAGCTGCCAAAGCGGTATATTCAAGTTGCAATCTTCTCGGTCCGCCCGATTGAACATAGCGCTTGAGTTGTTGGTGATTGGCCAGGGCGATCCGGTACTTGCGTTGCGCATAACAACCATCAGCATGGTCTTGAGCCGATCGGTGCCTAGCAAAGTCGGCTCTCCGGTGGTTTCGGGAAAAGTTCTCTTGAAAAATTCGGCTATCTTGTCCGCACGATACTTGGCACGCAGCCGCAATCTCCAAGGCGACCGCGAGAACATCGAAGAGCCATGCTTTATGTAGAGGTTTTCAATTTCCTGGACGGACATCCCCCAGCTAAGACACGTCGCGATAATTGCTCCGGTGCTGGTACCGGCGAAGAAGTCAATCACATCAGCAAGCACCAAGTCTGGACGGTCGGCCCGCTGACGGAAGTGCCCTTCGATCTTCGCGAGCACCTGAAGAGAAAATATTCCACGAATGCCTCCACCATCGATAGACAATATACGTTTCATGATGATTCATCAGTTGTGGAGAATCAGCCTTACGAATGACGCGGTGGCTGCCGTAGTATCACCCGCATACATAATCATCCGTGTATTCTGGCAAAGTGTACTCGAGAAGGATGATTGTAGAAGGCAATAATATAATATTGGTGCCGTCTTGAACAGGGCGTGTAATATCAAGGCACCTCATTACGGGCCGATTGCCCCTCCGAAAACTCTGACACAAGATTTATCAACAAAACGGTAACCAAGTCGCTTGATGAGAGGTCTTGTTTGGGATCTTGGTCCCTTCATGCGGGTCGACCGTGTGACCGCCCAACGGCCTGACCCATAGCAAGGAGACCAGCGACAACCAATCTGACGATGAATCAAAGAACCCAATGGGGTCATTCGCACAGGGAGGCGGTGCGGATCATGGTGATCGTGAACCAAGAATGGGCCACATCTGAGCCAGGAGCCCCCCCAAGCCAACCTGATACCCGGTTGCTAATCCGTGAGAGTTCGATGGAACTCTAACGATGAGGTTTGAAGGTTCGGCATACACACCCACCCGGGGCTTGTCATGATCCCGCTGTGGAGTCCGGTGGTTATTGTGTGTGACTTATAGTGTGCCAGTTGTCGGATAATTTCGTGTGGCACCTACGAACTCCCCGTAAACCGCTCGTCAACACCTCCCGAAGAAGGAACTGTAGATTCCGGGCATCCTTTTGGTTCTGGATAGATTTTCAAGAAGTGTCGGCTATTCCCCCTTCACCGCTACCGAAATGGCGTGAAATCAACACCTTAGCCGTCCCCCCCAGCCGAAAACCACCGACTGCAGAAGAGGATTGCGTTTTTGTGTCGAGGGTGATATTGTTACATAGCAAGTGCGGGCTTTGTATCTGATTAGCATATTCTCGATCTAGTAATGTACTCGACGGTCAAAATCACGTTTAGAATTCTATTTCCAGGGTCCATATCGGAGAATCGGCATGCAATTCTTATTCGGGCGGGTATGTATATATCTGCGCTCTGCCTCTTATACGCCCTTTAGCAATCGAGACATTGGTACACATAGCGGGAGCCGATGTCTCAGGCCTTTGGCATCAGGGTGTTGGCGCCAAGCAATCGTTCTGTTTGCCTGCGCAGCATTGGCCGGTTGCTCGGGAGGCCCGAGTATCAGCAAGGTTAAGGCCCAACTCGAAGCAATAGTGAGGGGCCCGGACGGGCGCATCCGGATGCCATTAGATTTTGTTGACCCGTCGACCGCGGACCCAACAGAAGAAGGCACCGAGCCTCCAAAGGCGAGCAACGGTGGAAGCGTCTCTCAACTGGTAGATGGACGGGTCTACCGAATCGAGTGCGCCGGCCTACCTGAAATGCTGCATTACCAGGAGCATCCCCAGTGGTGCTGGGCGGCCGCGGTCCAGACCGCTGAACACTTCCAACTTGGTGAAGAGGGCTACGAGCCCTACCAGAAGGCCGTCGTCCAGCGGGTATACCCCGAGCCCGAGCAAGTCGAAGATCAAACCGCGCTATCGTTTCAAATCGCCCAAGCATTGGCCTCTAAACCCGTGCGTGAAAGTCTTGAAGATATAGAGATCGGCGATGTTGACAAAGACGTCGTGCCGACACTCAATGTCCTGAAAGATGTGATTGAGTTTAAGGCGTCGCTGGACGTCTCATCCGAACAGCTGGTCGACTTCATCGATCAATTTGTTGGGGCCCAGGAGATGACTGCCTCGCTCGCACGGGGTGAGCCGGTTCTCGCGTCGCTTGCCGAGCCGCCCTTCCGGCATATATACATCGTCTACCGCGTAGATGTCGTGCCGATCCGCTCAAAAGAATCACGCGAGGCCAAGCTGCGAAGCATCTACGCCATGGTGAAGGCCATACAGACCCAGAAGAGCGGCGGGGTAATGGATAAGTTCAACAGCGCGAATGACAGCCTCACGAGCACATTCAAGCGATACAAAGACCAAGTCTACGCAATCAAAACCGTGTACCTACTTGATCCGTGGAAAGATCCCGGCGAGAAAGACCCGGAAAAAGCGGAGACGATTGTTATGTCCGGGGAGGAATTCGCTAATCGGACTTTCTTCATGATCAACCAGAA
>JAJDCT010000087.1 GCA_029260695.1 Phycisphaeraceae bacterium | reverse complement strand
CAGCCGACGCTCGGCTTCCTTCACGGTTGCCAGCACCGGCGTCTTGCCGGAGGCGTCCTTGTAGACCCCCACGCCCAGGTTGATCTTCCCGGGCCGGTCGTCTTTGTTAAATGCCTCGGTCAAGCCAAGGATCGCGTCGGGAGGTGCGGGTTGGATAGCGTCAAACATCGTCAGAACCTCAATCGGTAAGAACATTGGGAACCGGTGACTATCACCGGGCGGATAGAGTAACGCAGGGCGCTTTCCCCGGCAAAAATGGTATGGGGGTGGTTCCCTAATGTTCGATGCGGTAGACGATATCGCCCATTAATAGGTGATCGAGCACCCCACCGCCATCTTCACGATCCATACCCAGGCTGTATATGACCGCCGCCCCATCCTCGACACGGTACTTCGGTAGCCTCCCGGTCATTAGATCGGTCGGCAGGCTGTCAACGTATTGGGGGACGAGGGCTTTAAGCTTCGACGGGAACTCGCCGTGCTCGGCGTGATATCCACCGATGGCAAGTACGACAGGTACGAGTTGCCTGCGAATCTCGGCTTCGGTCTGCTCAAGGTGCACGAGACTGCCATCCGAAGACATGACTGTAAAGTACACAACGACATACGTTCTAAGCTCGGTGATTCGTTTATCCTCCTCGGCCTTGGACCTGAGTCGTTTACTCGCCTTCTCCTGTCCCATAAGCAACTGCATTGCCAATGCGTATTGTTTGAGGAGTGCATTCACGGCGGCATTTACGGCTTTATTCCGAACGCCAAAGTCCTCATGGCCGGACGCCTGGACGTATCGGTCAAACCACGTGTTGATCGTTCTAAGAGACAAGTTGGGATCAAACCCATCGAACGATAACGTGTCGCATAAGCTGCGAATCGTCGCCAGTTCACCGCCTTGTATGCAACGAACCACGGCATCCAGTACGCCCAGACGTATCGCTTCATCATAATAAACCGCGTAAGACGCCAGCGGTCTCAAGGCTTGGAAATCTGCGATCATGGCTGCCGCCATCTCGGGCGTAAGCTGATCACTCGAAGCGATATCATCCAAGACAGATTTGGCCTTAAGTTGCAGAGATACACCGGTGCGCCAATCGTACAACTGGGATCCCCGCATCAACAAGTCTGTCATCCGGTATATGGCCAGAACATCTACCCATGCAGCTTCAAGGTCGCCGTCAGCAATCGCCAATTGCGCTCTTGCGGTGAGGCCTTGTGACAAGCCCACCAGGTCTGGCACCCCTAATAACGGGACCATGTAAATGGCTTCGGTTTCGCCCGCTTCAACACAAAGAGGTATGTAGAAACGTTCCTTCACAGAGCCGCGTACAATCCTATCCAGAACCTCACCCTGCTCATCGAGCCAACGCTTTACAACCGGATACTCCTTAGCGGACCACGGGTGATCCAGTGCCTCTTCAAAATGCAGCCAGCGCGGGTCTTTAATCCGCTGCTGGTATGACAACTCGCCCAAATGATCGCTATATGTTTCAAAAACCTGCCTGCCAGGCGCTGGCGGATCGACCCCCAATCTCTTGAATACTTTTTCACGATACGCCTCGCTCGGCCAGGCGTCCTCGCCCATCACCATCGCCACATCCACCGCGAAGTTGTTTTCGGGGGTGACGCCTTCGCTGAGTTTTTTATTGAGGTAGGCGAGGTAGTTGATGGTGCCGTCGGGGTTGACCGGCCCGTCGATGACGGTGGTGTCTGGGCCGATCTCGAGTTGGTATTCGCCGAAGGCGGGCGCGGCCAACAGTGTGAACACAAGTGCGGGCAGGATCAGTCTGGGCATGTCGGCCTCCCGGTCAGAAAAGTGACTAAATTAGCCGTGACATGATATCACGCGGTCCTCGGTGACGAGGTTGTGGACGGGCTGGTCGTGAAGTTCGTGGGGCAGTTCATTCACGACCTGCCAACCGTAGCACAGGCCGACGGTGAGGGTACCGGGTGTACCGGGGGTGTCGGGGTGTTTGGCGAAGTAGCGGTCGTAGTGGCCGCCGCCCATGCCCAGGCGTTGGCCGGCTTCGGTGAAGGCCAGGCCGGGGACGAGTGCGATTTCCGGATGGGGCTCGATGGGTGTTTCGGGTGGGGGTACAGGGATGCCAAACTGATCGGGGTCGCCCGGGGTGAGGTCGTCGAGGCTTGTGATGATGTGGGCTTGCATCGTGCCTTCTGTTTCAATGCGCGGGACGCTGACACGCTTGCCGGCGGCGAGCAGGTCGCGAATCAGGCCGTAGGTGTCTGGCTCGTTTTGAATTGAAACATAGGTAAAAACACAGTCAGCCACTTGGAGTTGCTCAAGGTCAAGCACGCGCCGACGGATCAGATCTGAGCAGCCCCCGGCCTCCTCGGCTGGCATCGCGGAGCGGAGGGATTTCATCTCAAGCCGGAGTTGGGATTTCGTTGCGGGCATGGGTGGATTCGATTACTAGCAGAGACCCCGGCCTTCGCTGCGCTTAGGCTCGGCTTTGGGTGGGATGCCACATCAATTTGAAGGGTCTGTATAGAGCGTGACCTCTTGCACATCCGCGGCGTGCTCGACCGTCGGGTCGATCTGCAGGTAGCCCTTCAATAAGTGCACCGCCAGGTAGATAACCGGGGTGTCCAATAGTGCGGCGAGCAGCTTAAAGACGTAGCCCGCGAGGATGTAGGTGACCAGCAACTGGAACCACACCGGCTGGGCATCGTTCATGCGCAGGCCGTTCTCTGTGAAATAGTGCGTGATCAGGATCACGGCCACGGTGTCGATGATCTGGCTGACCAGGGTCGAGCCGTTGTTGCGCAGCCACAGGTGCTTGCCCTTGGTCAGGCGTTTCCAGAAATGAAAGATCTGGACGTCGCAGAACTGGGCAGCGAGGTAGGCGATCATCGACGCACCGACCGCGCCGAAGGTGAGTGCGCGGATCTCGTAAAAAACCGGCAACCGAGGGGCACCCGGTTCGTAGATGATGTCGCCCGTTGAGGGATCAATCCCCGCGGGTACCTGTACCAGATCGCGGACGATCTGGCCGTCCTGAATCAGCTCCCAACCGGGGAGCAGCCCCCCCAGCCAGAGGACCGCGACCACCCAGACATTAAGGATCAGCCCGACGGTGACGACGAAGTTGGCCCGCTTACGGCCATAGAATTCGCTGATCAGATCCGTACACAGGAACGTCACCGGGTACGGCAAGACCCCCACCGCCACTGCGAAGATCAGCTCCCACTGGTCGGGCGTCCCTTCGGCCATGGTGATTGAGGCCAGCTTGATGAACCGGCTGATCCCCAGGATATTCAGCATCGCCAGCGTGCCCAGGAACAGACCGGCGAGGACCAGGAATACGCTCTCGCGCCGGCGGTGCAGGACGGCCGGGTCGATCGGTGTGAACTTGGGGGCGTTAGGTTGTTTCGACATCATTGAAGGGCCCGCCCTGACTTGTTCGATAGGGGTCAAGGCCCGCATCCTAATGGCCCGGGTCCAGGGGAACAACAACCGGCGTGGCCGGCGGGAAGCTGTATAATCAGGCAGGTGCCACGGTATTCATAAGGCCCGTAAGGGAGGGTTTCGTTGATGACGACCAAGACAAAAACCAGC
>JAJDCT010000086.1 GCA_029260695.1 Phycisphaeraceae bacterium | reverse complement strand
CGAGTTGTTCGGCGGCGTGTTGGAGCTTGGATTCGGTCCGGCCGTTGAGCACGACGTTAGCGCCTTGTGCCAGGAAGGCTTCGGCGACGGCGTACCCGATGCCGGTGGCGCCGCCGGTGATGAGGATGGTTTGTGTGTCTGTTTGGTGGGTCACGAGTCGGTTCCTTTGGTTAAGGGGTTGGGGTTTTTGAAATGCCAGCGGGCGGCGGTCGGGCCACCCGTGGCAGGGGGGGAGACATCTGGTTTGATTATTCTGTGTGGGTGGTGCCTTCGATGATGCGTCCGTTGGTGGCTAGGAACATGGAGGCGTGCGGTGTGTCTTTAGAGAAGGCCACGTCGTGGATGAAGTAGGTGTTGCCGTCGCCGTGGAGTTGGCCGTCGGCCCAGCCGTAGAAGGTCAGTTGGCTTGGGACGAGCAGGCCGTCGGCGTTTTGCCAGTCGTCAAAAACCAACGCCTTGCGTGGGAGGTCCTCGATGGGCTTGTTGCCATTGACTTCGACACTGGTCGGCACGAAGTCGATCATGTACAGGCGGTGTGTTTGAGCATCGATGTAGAGGATGTAGTCGTCCTCGGGGGTGTCGCCGATCCCGGCTGGGTAGGAGATGGCGACGAGGTTGTACTCTCGATCCTGGAAAGTCTTGGAGCCGAGGCCCCGCGATACGACGCCGGGGTCTGCGAAGACGAAGGGCATGGCGACGAAGTAGAAGTTGCCTGACTCGAAGAAGCTGGGGGGCAGGCCAAGCGCGTCGTTGTTGGGCAGGGCCCAGGCGTTGTGCTCGTTTTTCCCGGAGGTGAATCCTTTGCCGTGGGTCAGGTGTCTGCGTGATTGCAGGTCGGTGGTCTGTGTGAAGTTGAAGGGGGCGTTGGCTCCCAGGGGGAAATCTTTGGTGGCGTAGTCCAGCCGGGCGTAAGAGCGCCAGGTGCCCAGCCCGCCGTGGGCTCTTAGTGCTTGGGCGAGGGCCTGGGACTGGGGGGCATGGGTCTGGGGGGCCTTGTCTGCGAGGGCCGGGGCCAAGGAGCCTGACCATAGGACCGCCAGGGTCAGTGAGGTCCGTATCAGGGTGTTGAGATTGAGGTTGTTCATGGCTTGTTTCCTGCCTTTGTGTGGTTTGGCCCGGATTTGGGCTGTTGTTTCGTTTGAGCAGTCCGCCCCGCTCAGTACCTGAATAACAAACATACAGGTCTGTCTATTTCAATCAAGTAAAAAAAAGGTAAAATATAAAAAATTCCCCCTAATACCCATTTTTGAGTCGATAATTGATATACTATACGGTACATTTTACATGCCCCGACTGATCGAAAGGGTCTATCCGATGTCTAAAAAGCGGGATCAACTGGTGGAGGCGGCCCTGGAGCTGTTCGGCCAAGGGGGGTTTCACGCGACGGGGATCGACAAGGTTCTGGAGGCGGCCGGTGTAGCTAAAATGACGCTGTACAAGCACTTCCGATCGAAGGAGGAGCTGATCCTGGCGGTGTTGCGGGTGCGGGATGAGCGTTGGCGCAATCAATTTATGTTGGGAGTCGAGAAGCGGGCCAAGGGGCCAAGGGACCGGCTGTTGGCGATGTTTGATCAGCTTGGGGAGTGGTTTGCGGCCCCGGAGTTTTGCGGGTGCATGTTCATCAACGCCACGGCGGAGTATGCCGACCACGACGACCCGATCCACGCGGCGTCGGCGGAGCACAAGCGGTTGATCGAGAAATATGTCCGTGAGTTGGCTGAGCAGGCGGGGGCGGGGGAGCCTTGGGCGTTGGCGTCGCAGTTGTGTTTGTTGATGGAGGGGGCGGTGGTGTACACGCAGGTCTGCCCGGCTTCGGACCGGGGCTGTGCCAGCGCGACCGCGAAGCAGGCGGCGGGGGTGCTGATCGATCACGCGTTTTCGGCGGTGGGTGAAGAGCCAGCGGTTGAAATGTAAATTCGTTACATCAGCGGATCGGCTTGCCTCTTGGCTTTGCTGTGGCTAACTTTGCATCCCCACCCGGACTCCCCCCCGGACTCCCCCCGGAAATTCCCCCGGAAATTCCACGGAAGATCCGCCGAAGTGCCGCGTTATTCCCTTTGAGTGTCCGCCGAATCCCCGCCTTGCTTTTGGAGTTTTACCATGGCCCTGCCGATTGCATTACAGCTTTACACCGTCCGCGATGCCCTTGCAGAAGATCTTGACGCGGGGCTGGCGCAGATCACTTCGATGGGCTATCAATACGTCGAGTTAGCGGGGCTGCAAGGGCAGACGGCGGAGCGGTACCGTGAGCTGCTGGATAAGCACGGCCTAAAGGCGATTGCGGCGCACGAAGGGGTGGACGGGTTGCTAGGTGATCTGGCCACGGTGATCGAACGGGCCAAGGTGTTTGGCTATGAGTTTGTGATCTGCCCCTACCTCGATGACTCGCAACGCAGCGGCTACGGCAAGCTCGCGGGCCAACTCGCCGATGTGGCGCAGAAGCTAGGTGCCGAGGGCCTGACGCTCGCCTACCACAACCACGACTTCGAATGGGAAGCCGATAGCGATGGGAAGCGCGGG
>JAJDCT010000085.1 GCA_029260695.1 Phycisphaeraceae bacterium | reverse complement strand
CGTCGCCAAAGCCCGCCATGGCTTTGACTTCACCATCAACCGCGATCAGTACAGGCGTAAGGCTCTCACCGACGAACTGTTGGCCGTGGTCTTGCACCCAATCGGGGAAGCTATCTAAGTACCGACCGACATAATCTGACGAACCGATCAGGACGGGTTGGCCGTTAACCCGTGCGCTGATCCCGCCTGTGTCGGACTGCGAGACATCTGTAACATCTTCATTATTGTCTGGCGTGCCCAAAGCTTCGGTCATCGCCCGGGCGATCCGGTGTGATGAGTGTGCCTCGACCGCCGCAGCAAGCGTTTTGACCTCTTCATCGCCAAACCACTTGACGAGCGAGGTCTTGCCGAGTGTGACGGTGCCGGTCTTGTCTAAAAGGATCGTGCCGCAACGAGCCATGCGCTCCAGCGCCGCCCCGCCTTTGATTAAGATCCCCCGCCGCGCAGCCCGGCCGATGGCGACGGCCAACGTCAGCGGGGTCGCCAACCCCAGCGCACACGGGCAGGCGACAATCAGCAGCGCGACCGTGTGATCCGCTGCGTGGGCCGGGTCGTACCAGAGCCAGAACGCAAACGTCACCACCGCAAGCACTATCACCGTCGCCACGAACCACCCCGCAAGTCGGTCGGCCGCCTGCGCCACCGGGGCCTTGTTCCGTGTGCTCTCCTCAACCAGACTCATCAACGCCCCAACCCGGGTGCGCTCCCCGGTCGCTTGTACCCGTACCCGCAACGTAGACGTCAGATTGACGCTGCCCGCATGGATTCGATCGCCCACAACCACACCGACCGGCCTGGACTCGCCTGTGAGCAACGACTGATCGACCTCGCTGGTGCCTTGTATGACGTCACCATCAACCGGGGCCGACTCCCCAGCGATCAATTCAACGGTGTCCCCCTGGTCGAGCGCCTCGATGGGCACCTCAGTCACAGCCTCACCGTCCACGCGCCGGGCGGACACCGGTGTCAATCGGAACAACTGCTCGACCGCATCGGCGGCACGACGTTGCTGTCGGCGTTGGATCGCACGGCCTACCAGTAACAGGAACACCAGCACGGTCAGCGAATCGAAGTAGACCTCGCCATCGCCAGACGCCGTGTTCACGGTTCCCGCGACGCCACCAGCCAACAGACCCAACGCGATCGGCAGGTCCATGTGCGGGGTCCGTGTGCGGATTGCCGACCACGCGCCTTGGAAGAACACCGACCCAGGCCAAACCAACGCGACCAGAGCGATCCCCATCCCGACCCAGCGGAACAGCGTTCGGAACTGATCTTCGATCCCGGTGAAGTAGCCGGCGTAGAGACAGATCGCCAGGATCATCGCGTTACCCACCGCCGCACCGGCTACACCGATACGCACCAGCTCCCGGCGGTTCTCTCGGGTCACGATCGCCCCAGCCGCCACGTCCCGCGCAGGGTGAGGCGGGTAACCAAGCGAATCAAGCGCCGCAGCGATTTTGGATAGCCCGACCTGCCCGGGATCCCAGGTCAAACGCACCAGCGACTTGTGCATGTTCAGCCGAGACTCGACCACCCCCGGGACCACGCCCGGCAGTTTCTCGACAAGCCAAAGGCAGGCGGCACAGTGAACCCCTTCTAGATAAAACGCCGTGCTACGCAGGCCGTCGGGACGGTCCTCGCAACAACGCTCGGTGAAAGCTTCGTGATCGAACGCCGCATAGCCCGCGCCGGTGGTCCTCGCCGGTTGCTGTTCAGCCCCCTGCCGCTGCTTGAGGCGGTAATACGAGTCGAGCCCCATCTCATGGATGACGGCATACACCGCTTCGCAGCCGTGGCAACAGAATTGTTTTTCCTCGCCGGGCTCGATCAACCCCCTGGGGACCGGTAGCCCGCAATGCGCGCACGCCTGCCCAACGGTGGGCTGCTGCTCATCCGACGTTTCGTTTATCCGCCTGGTTGGGGTATCAATCGCCATCTTCTACGCAACAGGGTAGCGACCCGGCGTCGAGTTGTTGAACCTGTTGCACCGCCTGCCCGCTGGTCCCTGCCGTTTGAGCAGCAGGCTGCGGTGAGGCGTAGACGGCGGATGAAAGCTCCACACGGTGCATCACGGTGTACAGCCCGACGACCACGATGGCGATGGCGGTGACCGCGGGCATACGCCGGCCCAGCACACCCGTAACACCCTGGATACCCGCCCCCAGCGCGACCAGCGCAGGCAACGTGCCGACCCAGAAGGCGGCCATAGTCAGAGCCCCCCAAAGCGGGCTGGCGGTCCCGGCTGCCGTGATAGCAAAGGCGTAGAGCCAGCCGCAAGGCAAGAGTGTGGTCAGCAGGCCGATGGTCAAAGCACGCGGCACCGGCGGCATCTCCATCGCCACCCGCTGCCCCGCACCGACCACCCGGTGAATAAACCTGGGCACCGGCGCCTTGGGGAGTTTGGCCCCCATGATGCGCAACAAAGTAACCACACCGAACACGACCATGACCGCCCCGGCTGTAATGGCCGCGGCACGCTGCAAACCCACGAACTCTCCGCCTAAGTCCAGCGCCGCACCCAACGCCCCCCCGGCCGCGCCAAGCAACATGTATGTCACCAGCCGGCCTCCGTTGTACGCAGCACCCAGCAGCGCCTTGCCGCGCACGCCCGGCCGATCGTCCGTCCCCACCGCGAATGCCACAAACGCCCCGCACATCCCCACGCAGTGCAGGCTGCCCGCCAGGCTGGCGATCAGGACCGTGATAATCAACGCCGTCATTTCGGTCTCCACCCGTCCGCACC
>JAJDCT010000084.1 GCA_029260695.1 Phycisphaeraceae bacterium | reverse complement strand
CACACTCCAAGACGTCAACGTCGTCGTCACCGACAACGACTCAGGCGATGACTCGCCGACACAGATCCAACAGGCGATCAAGGATAATAACTGGGACACATGGGCCTCACTCATGCCGCTGGATCGCAACGGCGGGTTCGCATACGGCAACAATCAGGCCATCCAACCCGTGCTTCATAGCGATACCCCACCGGATTTCGTGCTGTTGCTGAACCCCGACACCGTCATCCGTCCCGGCGCGGTGTCCAGGCTCATCGAATTCATGCACGAAAATCCCAAGGTCGGGATCGCCGGCAGCAGGCTGGAAGACCCCGACGGCACGCCCCAACGCTCCGCCTTCCGATTCCCCACCACAAGGTCGGAACTCGACGACGGCCTAAGGCTCGGCCTCGTGTCTCGGCTGCTGCGTAACAAGTGTGTCGCCCCACCGGTACGTGACGACCAGCACCCCACCGACTGGGTCGCCGGAGCCTCTATGATCGTACGACGGCAGGTCTTTCAAGACGCCGGCCTCATGGACGAGGGCTACTTCATGTACTACGAAGAAGTCGACTTCTGTCTACGCGCCCGCCGCGCCGGCTGGCCATGCTGGTACGTCCCCGACAGCCACGTCGTCCACCTCGTCGGCCAAGCCTCAGGCGTCACCGTCAAAAACACACGACCCAAACGCAGGCCGGACTACTGGTTCGACTCACGCAGACGCTACTTCGTCAAAAACCACGGCCTGCTCCACGCCGCCATCACCGACGCCGCATGGGCCTTGGGATACGCCACCTACCGCCTCCGCAGGCTCATCCAACGCAAGCCCGACACCGACCCGCCCAAACTACTCTATGATTTCATCCGTCACAGCGTGCTCCTGAAAGGCGCCAAGGCTTGAACGATCAGGCTAAACAACCCGACACACCAAGCCCAACCGCTTCCACCGGTTCACTTAGCCTCTGCGCACAGATCCGGGAGGACTGGATCGCCCACGGCAAGGACTGGACTCTCCCAGGCTTCCGCGCCGTCGCCGTCGCACGCTTCGGTGCTTGGCGCATGAACATCAAGCACAAGCTGCTACGCGCCCCCTTCAGCATCCTCTACCGCATCATGTACCGCAGGGTCCGCAACGTCTACGGCATCGAATTGCCTTACAGCACCAAGCTTGGCCGAAACGTCGTCTTCGAACACCAGGGCGCTGTCGTCATCCATGGCTGCGTAACCATCGGCGACGGCTGCATCATCCGCCAGGGTGTCACCATCGGCAATCGCACACTCGATAAACCACTGGACGCACCGACACTCGGGAAAAACGTCAACGTCGGCGCAGGCGCAAAGATACTCGGTGGACTCACCATCGGCGACAACGCCGTCATCGGCGCAAATGCCGTCGTACTCCGCGACATCCCACCCGGCGCACTGGCCGTCGGCGTGCCTGCCATCATCAAAGAACCCAGGGAGGCTCCCACGCCATGAGCCCCCCTACCCCCCTACCCGACGTCGGTGCGGTCGTGATCGGCCGAAACGAAGGCGCAGCCCTGCACGCCTGCCTCTACAGCACCGCGCCACGCGTTGCCGCCACGGTCTATGTAGACTCCGGATCAACCGACGACTCCGTCGCCTTCGCCAAGGAACAAGGCGTCCACGTCGTCGAGTTGGACACCTCCGCCCCCTTCACCGCCGCACGCGCACGCCACGCCGGCCTGCAAAAACTCTTGAAACTCAACCCCAGCCTCGCCTTCGTCCAATTCGTCGACGGTGACTGCGAAGTCGATCAACTCTGGTTCGACACCGCACACGCCGCGCTCACCGCCCCAGGCATCCCCGGGGGCGAAAAACTCGCCGTGGTCTGCGGCCGAAGACGCGAACGCTTCCCAGAAGCCACCACCTACAACCGCCACTGCGACATGGAATGGGATACACCCATCGGTGAAACCAAGGCCTGTGGCGGCGACGCCATGATGCGCATCAACGCATACCAGCAGGCCGGAGGCTTCAACACCACGCTGATCTGCGGCGAAGAGCCCGAGCTCTGCGTACGGCTGCGCCAAGCCGGCTGGACCATCCAACGCCTCGACGCCGAGATGACACTCCACGACGCCAGGATGACCCGGTTCAGCCAGTTCTGGAAACGCTCGGTCCGAGGCGGCTGGGCCTACGCACAAGGCGCCGCCATGCACGGCAAACCCCCCGAACGCCACTGCGTGCGCCAGTCCAGAAATACCTGGCTCTACGGTGCTATCTTGCCGATAGCCCTCCTTGGGCTGGGGTGGATAACCTACGGAATCAGCCTGGCGCTTGGCGTCGTGATCTATGCCCGCCACGTCTGGAGGGTCCGAAACGACCGTGTCAGGCGCGGTGACGACCGGTCACACGCGCTGGCCTACGCCAAATTAGCGACCATCGCCAAGCTCCCCGAAGCCCTCGGCCAAGCCCAGTACTGGCTCACCCGCCTACGCGGCAAGCAGGCCACCATCATCGAGTACAAACCCACCGGCAACACCACCGCCACCAAAACCGCCCACACCGGAGAAGTCTAAAGTGAAGTCGGCCGTGATCGGAACAGGCGAAATATCCGCGGAACACCTCAAGTTCCTCGCAAACTCCAAGGCGACCGACCTCGTCGGCGTGTGCGACCTCTCTCCCGCCGCCGCCGGCTACGCCGCCAAAACCTTCGGCGCGGAAAACGCCTACACCGACTACAAGCAGATGCTCGACGAGGCCAAGCCCGAGGTCGTCCACGTCCTCACCCCGCCACAGTCACACGTCCCGATCTCCACCGACTGCCTGGACGCCGGCGCACACGTCATCTGCGAAAAACCCGTCACCCTCGGCCACGACCAGTTCGCCTCACTCTGGAACCACGCCGACAAAAAACAAAAACGCCTGATCGAAGACCACAACTACCGCTTCAACCGCCCCGTACTCAAGATCGAAAAACTCATAGCCGACGGCGTCCTCGGAGACGTCATGGAAGTCGATATCCGCATGGCCCTGGCTATCCGTGACGGCGGACGCTTCGCCGACCGCAACCTCCCTAACCCCGCACACAAACTCCCAGCCGGGGTCATCCACGACTTTATCACACACCTGAGCTACCTCGTGCTGCGCTTCATCCCCGACCCCGACAAGGTCAGCGCCGCTTGGACCAACCACGGGGGCGACGACCTATTCAAGTTCGACGACCTCGACGCCATCCTGATCGCCGGCGACAAGCACGCCCGAATTCGCTTTAGCTGCCGCACAGCACCGGACTGCTTCGCCATAACCGTCCGAGGCACACGCGCCGAGGTCCAGACCGACCTCTTCCACCCGTTCATGCGGCTGATCAAACCACGCACCGGCGGCGAAAAACTCGCCCCGGTCGTCAACCAGCTCGCCAACGGCCTGAGCCTGGTCGGATCATCCTGCTCAACCCTCCGCAATAAACTCATGCAACGCACACCCTACGAAGGCCTGCACACATTCCTGAATCGGACCTACGACGCACTGCAACACGACGCCGAGCCCCCCGTGACGTTCGACGACATGGACCGCACCAGCCGTCTGATCGACCAGATGCTGGCGGAGGGCAACTGGGTATGAAGCTCTTAATCACAGGCGCATCAGGGTTCCTCGGCCGACACCTCGTCGCACAGGCCGTCATGCGCGGCCACGACGTCCGCGCACAGGTCCGCCCCGTATCCGACATCAAATCACTCGGCTGGGAAAACCATCCGCGTGTCGAGATCGTCCGAGCCGACCTGCGCAGCAGGGCCGGGCTCGACGATCTGGTTAGAGGTGTCGACGCCGTGATCAGCAACGCCGCCTGCAAGGCCGGGGACTTCTACACCCAGTTTGCCGGCACCGTCATCACCACCGAAAACCTCCTCCAGGCGATGGCCAACACCGACGTCAAGCGCCTCGTCGCCGTCAGCACCTTTTCGGTCTACGGCTTCCTGAAGATGAGCGACCGCGAGCTGCTCGACGAAGAATCCCCGCTGGACACCGACCCCATCGACCGCGATGAGTACGCCCAGACCAAGCTGGTGCAGGAGCAACTCGCACGAGGTTTCGCCAAGGAGCACCAGGGCAAGGTCACCGTCGTCCGCCCCGGCGTGGTCTACGGCAAAGACAACCTCTGGACCGCGCGCATCGGCATGGAACTGGGCGCCAACCGCTGCCTGGTCGTCGGCGGACGCTCGATCCTCCCGATCACCTACGTCGAAAACTGCGCCCAGGCCATCGTCTTCGCAGCAGAAAAAGAACAGGCGGTCGGCCAAACCTACAACATCATCGACGACGACCTCCCGACACACCGCCAATACCTACGAGCTTTGAACCAACACCGCAAGCCCAGGATGAAATCCCTGCCGATGCCCTGGCTGGTGATGCGCTTCCTCGCGGCGATTGCCCTGGGTGTGAACAAACTTTTCCTCGGCAGGCAGGCCAAGATACCTTCGATCCTCCGACCGGCAGCGCTGCACGCGCGGTGCAAGCCCTCGACCTACACCAACAAACTGATCAAAGACTCACTGGGCTGGTCGCCTCACTTCGCGCTCGATGAAGCCATAACCCGAAGCGTCGCAGACACCGACCCCGCAACACTCACCCCCGAGCCTGCCACAGAACAGACCACCGCCGACCACGAGACACGCACATGCGCATAGCGTATCTGACAGGCCAGTACCCCCGCGCCACCGACACGTTCATCCAGCGTGAGGTCGCCGCCCTGCGCAACTCCGGTGTCCACGTGCAGACCTTTTCCATCCGCAAGCCGCCGATGAACGAAAACGTCGGCCCGGAACAACAAACCGAACGCGATCGCACCACCTACATCCTCCCACCCGCCTTCCTCGGCCTGATCCTCACGGGGGCCCGGCTGAAATTCGGTTCACCCCTGCGTTACCTCAGAGCATTCCGCCTGGCCATGCGCACCCGTCACGCCGGATTGAAAGGTTTGTCCTACGCACTGTTTTATTTCATGGAAGCCGGCATCCTCGCAGACCGGATGCGTCGCGATAAACTCACCCACCTGCACAACCACTTCGGTGATTCGAGCTGCACCGTCGCCATGCTCGCCGCCGAGCTTGGCGGCTTCACATTCAGCTTCAGCCTCCACGGCCCGGGGATCTTCTTCGAGCCCCACCACTGGCGCCTCGACGAAAAACTCAGACGCGCCCTGTTCGTCTCCAACATCAGCAACTTCTGCAGAAGCCAGGCGATGATCTTCTGCCCGCCTGAAAGATGGGACCGCCTGCACATCATCCACTGCGGCGTCGACCCCAAACTGTTCAATCCCGTCACGCATTCTGGGCAGGGCACACGCCTGCTCACCGTCGGCCGACTCGCATCCGTCAAAGGCATGCCCGTCCTCCTCGACGCCGTCAAATCTTTGCTGCCAAACCACCCCAACCTGACGCTGACCGTCGTCGGCGACGGCCCGGAGCGCCAAGACTTCGAGCGACGCGCAGCCCAGTTAGGCCTGAATAACAACGTCCACTTCGTGGGGTACCAGTCCCAGTCACAGGTGCGCGAACGCCTCAGCGAAACCGACCTATTCGTGCTCCCCAGCTTCGCCGAAGGCGTCCCCGTCGTGCTGATGGAAGCGATGGCAGCGGGCGTCCCCGCAGTCACCACGCGCATCGCCGGCATCCCAGAGTTGGTCGAAGATGGTCAAAGCGGCCGACTCGTCCCCCCCGGCAACGCCGAAGCACTGACCCACGCCATCGACGACCTGCTGAACCACCCCGACACACGCAACGCCTTCGGCCAAGCCGGGCGACGCAAGGTCGAAGCCGAGTTCAACATCGCCAAGGAGTCCGCCTGGCTACGACAAGTCATGACCTCCGCGCTGGACGGACATATCGAGCCGGTGCGCCCAGACGAAACAAGTGCGCAAGACACCCAGCCAACCGCCGAACCCCTCGACCGAGCCGCATCCTAAGCACAGGAAACGAGTTGACCACCACAATCCACATCCTGCTCTGGGCTTTGGCTTGCGTGATCGCCGCGCCACTGTGGGTCTTGTCGATCCAGTGCCTGCTTGGCCTGCTGCCCGCTAGAAGGCGCACCGGGAAAAACCAGGATACGCCCACGCTTGCGGTCCTGGTCCCCGCCCACAACGAAGCCGACACAATCACCACCACGCTTGATTCACTCAAGCGGGCGCTCCCCGATTCGGGGCGCATCGTCGTCATCGCCGACAACTGCACCGACAACACCGCAACAGTCTCAAAAGACCACGGCGCCACCATCGTCGAACGCCATGACACCGCCAACCGTGGCAAAGGTTTTGCGCTCGCCGCCGGCCTGGCGTCACTCGAAACCGACCCGCCCGACCCCCCGGGGGCACCGGGGGCACCGGGGGTCGTCATCATCGTGGATGCCGACTGCACCGTCTCACCGACCACGCTCACCGACCTGGCACAGACAGCACAAGTCACCGGCCGACCCGTGCAGGGTGTGTACCTGCTATCACCTCCCGACAAACGCGACACCAAGTCCGTCGTCTCCGCCTTCGCCTTCCTCATCAAGAACCAGGTCCGCCCCCGCGCGATGGACCTGCTTGGCCTGCCGATCCCCCTGACCGGGTCGGGGATGGCGTTCCCCTACGCATTACTCAAAGACGCCAACCTGGCCACGGGGAACATCGTCGAGGACCTCGCGCTCGGCTTGGAATTAGCAGAGCAGGGTCACGGCCCGGTGCTGTGCGACGCCGCTAGAATCACCGGCGCACTACCCAGCAGCCACGACGCCGCGGCCACCCAACGCACACGCTGGGAGCACGGCTACCTCTCAACGCTCCTGACCCGTGCCCCGGCGTTGCTGCTTAAAGGCGTCTTCACGTTCCGCCCAACCCTGATCACCGCCGCGATCGACTTGGCGGTCCCGCCGTTGTCCCTGCTGGTGTCCGGGTCGGTTGTGGCCCTGGGTCTTGCTGCCGTTATCGGATGGTTTATCCGTGAGCCAGGCCCCGCGTGTGTGTTGGCACTATCGCTGGCACTCACAGCCCTGTCGCTGATCCTCGCCCGGGCACGCTTCGGTCGGTCCTACCTGCCGATCAGCGCGGCCCTGGCCATCCCCGGGTACATTCTCTGGAAACTCCCGATCTACGCGCAATTCCTGGTCGGCAAAGAAAAAACCTGGGTCCGAACCGAACGCGACCCAAGCCCACCCAACCAAGCCGGCACCCCCGGTACCCCCGGTTCCCCCGGGAAAGGCACAAGTGACGGCTAAAGTCAGACGATGACACCAACTTATCAGGCCTTGTTTGGGCCGACTCGATTGTGGGGTAACCGCCGATGATGCAACAGATCGAAAGCAGCGAAAGCCAGATGGACGTCTCGATCGTCGTCCCGCTGTACAACGAAGAGGACAACGTCCAGCCGCTGTACCGCGAGATCGCAGAGGTCATGGACGCCCAGACCCTGCGCTACGAAGTCATCTTCATCGACGATGGCAGCCGCGACCAGACCGTCGCGCGCCTCCGTGAAGTGGCCCACTCCGACCCGCGCGTCACGCTGCTGGAGTTCACCAAGAATTTCGGCCAGACCGCGTCCACCGCAGCCGGCATCGACCAGGCACGCGGCAACGTCATCGTCCCGATGGACGGCGATATGCAGAACGACCCGCACGACATCCCCGCGCTGGTCGCCAAGCTCGACGAAGAGCCCGGCTGGGATATCGTCAGCGGCTGGCGCAAGAACCGCCAGGACAAACTCATGAGCCGGCGGCTCCCGTCGATACTCGCCAACCACCTGATCAAGAAACTCACCTGGACCACAGAGATCCACGACTTCGGCTGCTCCATGAAAGCCTACCGCAGAGAAGTCCTCCAGGACGTCAGGCTCTACGGAGAGATGCACCGCTTCCTGCCAGCCATCTGCAAGTGGCGCGGCGCACGTATCACCGAGCAGGTCGTCAACCACCGCGCACGCACCGCCGGCGTCAGCAAGTACGGCCTGAAACGCACTTTCAAAGTCCTCCTGGACCTGCTCACCGTCAAGTTCCTCGGCGACTACCTCGCCAAACCGATCTACTTCTTCGGCAAGGTCGCCATGATGTCGCTGGGCATCGCGTTCCTCTCGCTCGCATGGGCCGTGCTCCAGAAGTACGGCTACCTCACCGAGCACGGCCAGGCCGTCATGCTCAACAACAGCGTCCTGGTCCTCTTCGCCATGATGACCTTCCTCATGAGTGTGATCTTCCTCATGATCGGCATACTCGCGGAGTTGATGTCCCGGATCTACCACGAGAGCCAGGACAGAAAGCCCTACAAGGTCCGCAATACCTACCTGGGTCAACAGGCAGACGAAACCAACGCCGCGTAACCCCAAAGCCCATGGCCTACGGCCGTGGGACCGACCATGCCCCACGCTACCAACGTCACCGCCACCGCCCCGCTCATGCGCGACCTCGACAAGCTCGCGTCAACACAGTTCGACATCGTCATCGTAGGCGGCGGCATCTACGGCGTGTGGGCCGCGCTGGACGCAGCTCAACGCGGCCTGCGTGTCGCGCTACTGGAACAAAACGACTTCGGATCAGGCGTCAGTGCCAACAGCCAGCGCGTCGTCCACGGCGGGCTGCGCTATCTCCAGCACGGCGACCTCAAACGGATGCGCGAATCCATCCGTGAACGCAGCACCCTCCTCCGCGTCGCCGGGCACCTGGTTCAACCCATGCCCTTCCTCGTCCCGACCTACGGCCTGGGCCTGCGCGGCAGGCCGGCGATGTTCACGGCGATGAAACTCAACGATGCTATAAGCGCCGACCGAAACCGCGGGCTCTGCACATCCCGGCGCTTACCAAACGGCCGACTCGTCCCAAGCGCCACCTGCCTTAAGATGGCTGCGGGGATCGAACCCACCGGCCTGACAGGCGGCGCCATCTTCTACGATGCTCAGGTCAACAACTCAGAACGCCTGACACTCTCGGTCGTCCGCGCCGCCGTCGCATCAGGCGCCCAAGCCGTCAACCACATGCGCGTTACCGAATTGATCCGTGACGGCGAACGTGTCACCGGCGTCATCGCTGAAGATCGCCTGACCGGTAAGACTTTGGAGATAGCCTCAAAGGTAACCCTCTGCTGTGCCGGGCCCTGGACCCGGCGCACCGTGTCGATGCTGTCGCCCGATCACCCCCCCGCGAAGCCCAAACGATTTGAAGTCCTCCGTGCCGTCGCACTGGTTACCAAAGACCTGTTCGACGGCGTGGGCCTGGCTATCCCCTCTCGCAAAACCTACAAAGACAACAAAGAACTCGTCGGCAAGGGCTACCGCAACCTCTTCGTCACTTCCTGGCGCGGCCGATCGCTGATCGGCACGTTCTACACCGACTACACCGGCGACCCGGACAATCTGTCTGTAACCCCCAACGAAATCCGCGGGTTCATCGACGAGTTCAACCAGGCCTACCCAACCGCCGGGCTCGGCTACGACGACGTGCGTTTCACCTTCATGGGGTTGCTGCCCAAGGCATCGGGAAACACCGACGGCGAGCCGGTCTGTGATAAACGCTACCAACTGATCGACCACACCAAAGCCGACGGCGTCGACGGGCTGGTCACGGTGTTCGGCGTGAAGTGGACCACCGCACGCGGCGTCGCACAGGAAGCCGTCACGTTGGCTGTGAACAAACTCGGACACAACACCCGGCCCTGCCGCACCGCCGATACGCTGATCCACGGCGCACCTTCAACTGACCCCGCCATAGCTGTTGAGACAGCACTGCAAGCACGACCGGCCTGGGCCAGCGAAACACTTGTCGCACACCTGTTCGAGGCCTACGGCACAGAGCACACCGAGGTACTTGCTTTGGCAGACGCAGAACCCCATCTCCGCGAGCCGGTGTCTGATCAGGGCCCGACGATCCTGGCTCAAATCGCTTTTGCCGCACGCAACGAGATGGCCCAGACCCTGCTTGACGCACTGTTTCACCGCACGGAGGTCGGCTTCATGGGATACCCCGGAGACGAGGCCCTTGCCAGGTGCGCCGCCCTGCTTGCCACGGAATTCGCCTGGGACACCAACCACACCCAGCAGCAAATCCAATCGGTACAAGACGCCTACCGGCAGCGCGGCCTGAGTACAGACAAAACCCCTAAATTAACATAGCGCGACCCAACATTCTCTACTGGGCCGGACACAGATAAGTTGGTGGTGTATTGCAACGATCACAGCGGGTTATCGGGCCATATTAGCTTGAGACTAACCCGAAATTTACTTTACCTAACCCGATTCATGGTTTAGAATTAAAGCCTGAGTAGGCCCCATGATAGAGACCGGCTTGGTCGATCATTGGGGATTGGCGCGGATTCGGCTGTGGGTGGTCTCTTGTGTTCCACCGGTGGGACTGTGGTACGACCACAAGCTCTTAACGGTGTACATCCGGTATCAACGACGCTGAGGGGCTGTAGGATATGAACTTACGTATCAGTTTATCTTCATCGCATACCAGGCCAGTGATCGCGGCGGCGGCCTTGGTCTTGGCTGTTTTGTGCTCCAACCGGGCTGACGCGGTGATGCACATCCTGCCCCTGGGCGACTCGATCACCTTCGGGGAAGGCTCGTCCACCGGCAACGGCTACCGCGGCTCACTTCAAGACCTGCTCAACGGTTCCAGCACCGATTACGACATCGTCGGCACACTCCAGAACGGCACCCCCGACATCGACCCCGACCACTTCGGCATCTCCGGCATCAAGGCACACGATTTCGGCAACGTCACCAAGAGCCTACGCGACCAGCTCAACATCAACACCGTCTTCCCGACACTCGCCGGTGCGGGCAACGCACCAGACAAAGTACTCCTCCACATCGGGACCAATACGTTCAACGGCGGCGGCGGCGGTGACCCCGCGGGTGTCGAGTTGGACTTCCTGCTCCGCGCACTGACCACCACCAACCCCGGAAGCGCACACTACATCGGCGCGGATGGTGCCCACGACATCATCCTCGCACGCATACTCCCAAAGGCCGGGAACCCCTTAGCCGCTAACACCGACGGCGGCGTCTACTCCGCGCTCACCCAGCACCAGGCCCGCGTCAAGTCCAGCTTCGACTACAACTACGGCGGGCCGTCCAACCTCAACTGGGCAAACGGCATCGAATCCGTCGCGACCAACCGAACCCAATACATCGGCCGGGTCAGCCTCGTGGATATGTTCCGTATCGATGTCGACTCACTGAACCTCCAGTTCCTCCTCGACGAGTTCGGCACCTCCCTGGGCATCACCACCACCGCCCAGATGCGCGACATCCTCAGCCCCGAGGACGACCTGCTCAACGGCAACGCCACGGACTGGGTCGACTGGGTCCTCAACTACGACGAGGTCAACAACGCCTTCGGGCCCGGGGTCGACGGTGTCAACTCCGACCTCTTCGCTCCCGGGGACACCATCCACCCAGGCGATCTGGGCTACGCCGTGATGGCACAGATCTGGTTCGATAACGGCCTGGACCTGATCCTCGGTGATATCGACGGCGACGGGTTTGTCGGGCTCACCGACCTCAACTTCATCCTGAGCCATTGGAACCAGAACGTCACGCCCGGTGACGAAACAATGGGCGAACTGACCAACGACGGGTTTGTCGGGATCGAGGACCTGAATGTGATCCTCAGCAACTGGAACGCCGGAACGCCCCCGCCGCCGCCATCCACAGCCGTGGCCGTGTCCCCCGAACCCTCCAGCATCATGATCGGATTGGCGATGTCGCTGACACTGTTCAGACGGGTCCGATAGCCCCACCGACGGCCACGGCCCGAAGTGCCCGA
Organism: Phycisphaeraceae bacterium; assembly: GCA_029260695.1. Classification (GTDB taxonomy): domain Bacteria; phylum Planctomycetota; class Phycisphaerae; order Phycisphaerales; family Phycisphaeraceae; genus JAJRRS01. The sequence goes on along the minus strand of JAJDCT010000084.1, from coordinate 3,196 downwards.
AACCACAGCCGTTAATATGCCGAATTGGTACATAGGTTAAGATAACCTAGACCCTGCAAGCCCTTGCGTTACACTACTATTGGACCGAAGTAACGCCAATACAAGAATGATAATCAGGCCCAGGGGGGGCCGTGGACCAGGGACACGCTCGTTGGGGGTTAGTCTGTGACCGAAGGGACAACATCACCACAATCGCAGACGGACTCGATGCCCGCCGAGGATATCAACTGCGCCCAGTCAACCGGAACCGATATCAACGCCCAAACTCCGATACCGCCGCAGCACACCGGACACGACCGGCCCTTACGCATCCTGATCGCTTGCGACAGCGCCTCACTGCGTTTCGGCGGAGAAGCAGCCCTACCGCTGCACTACTTCCGCTTCCTCCTGAGCCAGGGAGTCTCATGCAGGCTGGTCGTCCACGAACGCTGCCGCGAAGAGCTCACCGAGTTCTTCCCCGACTCACAAGACCGCATCGACTACCTTGAAAATACACGCCTGGACCGCTTTGTCTGGCGATGCCGAAAGGCCGTCCCCGGCAGGCTCGGTCACTTCACCTTCGGCCTGCTCCTGAGATTGATCACGCAGCTCAAACAACGCAAACGCGTGATCAATACCATCAAACTGCACAAGATTGATCTGGTCCATCAGCCCACACCTGTTTCACCACGCGAACCTTCGGCGCTCTTCGGCCTGGGCGTACCGCTGGTGATCGGCCCGATGAACGGCGGGATGGACTACCCAGAACCCTTCAGGCAGATGCAGACCAAAACCGTCGACCTCGGCATGTGGGGCGGCAGGCTTTTCGCCAACCTGCTCAACCGCCTGATACCAGGCAAATGCCAGGCCCAGACGCTGCTGGTCGCTAACCAGCGGACCAACCTCGCGCTGCCCTCGTGTCTGCGCGGCCAGGTATACCAACTGGTTGAGAACGGCGTGGACCTCTCGGTCTGGCACAGCCTAGATCGCCCCAAAGATATCGACGACCCCGACCGCCCCGCACGCTTCGCCTACCTCGGCCGGCTCGTCGATTGGAAAGCCGTCAACCTCCTGCTGGAAGCCTTCCAACTCGTTGTCAACCAAACCCCCGCCGTGCTCGAAATCATCGGCGACGGCGAAGACCGCAAAGCCCTGGAAGCGCAGGCCAAGGCACTGGACCTCCCCGATAGCTGTGCCGTCCGATTCACAGGCTGGCTTACTCAAGACCAGTGCGCCGCACGCCTGGCGCAGGCCGACGCTCTGGTGCTGCCAAGCCTCCTTGAGTGCGGCGGCGCCGTCGTTCTCGAAGCCATGGCCATGGGCCTGCCCGTGGTCGCTACCCAGTGGGGCGGCCCCGTGGACTACCTCGACGAGACCTGTGGCTTCCTGGTCGAACCCAGCGCACGCGTGGACCTCATCAAGGGCCTGTCAGGTGCCATGGTCTCCCTCGCCAAATCCCCAGATCTGCGCAGGCAGATGGGCCAGGCCGGCCGAGACAAGGTGTTAAAACAATTCGATTGGGACACCAAGGGCAAGGCCATGCTCGACATCTACAAGGATTCCTACCTGCGATACCACGCACAGAGCCGGACCCATCGCTAAGACAAACCCCCCATCATTGCCCCCCGTTTAGCCGGGCCGACCCACCACCCACCTCCACACAACACCCCCGCCTATTCATCCCACCCCCTCCCCGGACCCGATGAATCCCTTGATGAACGCCCCTGATACCCCGGATACAGGCAACCCCAAACCGCTTAAGCTCTTTGGGCTTTGCCTCCTGCTTATCACCATCCTGGCAGGCGGGATGCGGCTATACAACCTGTCCGAATACAGCTTCTGGGAAGACGAGCTTTACACCGTCCGCTCCGCCTCGTCACAAGGTAACTGGCAACTCTCTAAGCAATTCGGGTTCATCCCCACGACCCTGGGCCTCTGGGCCGACGGGGTCGAACTCAGCGAAATCACCTGGGACAACGTCGATCAATGGCAGGCCCTGGGTGTCCGCCCGTTCGGCGCACGGATCGGCTCGTGCCTGATCGGCATCCTCACGATCCCCCTGCTGGGCCTCGCCGGTCGAAGACTCTTAGGCGACCGTGCCACGCTCATCGCCGCGCTGCTCCTGACCGTCTCACCCTGGCACCTGTTCTGGTCGCAGGCCGCTCGTTTCTACACACTCCAATTCCTCTTCTACAACCTCGCGCTGATCTGGTACCTGCGCACCTGTAGGGAACGCTCCAACAAGCTGGCCGTACTCGCAGGCCTGGCGCTGCTGCTGGCCTACCTCTCACAGCCGCCGGCGCTACTCATCAGCCTCGTACTCGCCGCCGACGTGATCCTCTGCCTGATCCGCCGCGACCCGATTCGGCTAAGACCGATCGGATGGATCGCCGGGATCGCCGCCGTCGTCATCTGCATCGGGCTGCACCTCTACGACAGCGCCCACTCCGCCGGCGACTGGGAAGCATGGGGCAAACTCCAGGGACACTCCTGGAAAGTCCTCGCCGCAAGCACCGTCTTCCGCAACGGCCCCGTCATCGTCACCCTCGCCGTCCTCAGCGCCATCGGCCTGGCACGCACCCAGACCAGGCTCACCCTCTACCTCATCGCCGGGGCGACACTCCCCGTGATCGCACTCATGGCGCTATCTTTCACCAAGCAATACGGCTACGTACACGAACGCTACTCATTCATCGTCCACTACGCCTGGCTCGCACTCGCCGCGCTCGGCCTTGCCGCGGCATGGGACGCGGGCTCAAAGCAACGCTACGGCGCTGCGCTTGCAGGCGCCACCACCGCCGCCATCGTCGTCTCCATGCTCTGGACAGATCTCGCCTACTACACCCACGGCCACGGCAACCGCCGGCGATGGAACGAGGCCTTCGCCTACGTCGCTCAACACCAAAAGCCCGGCGAAGACGTCGCCACCCTCTCTTCCCAAAGCACACCCATCGCGAGGTACTACCTGCAAACCAGCGACGTCATGCCCTACGCCGACTTCCCAACTTCACCGGAAAAACTCGACGCGCTGACCAAACCCACCTGGCTGGTCCTCCCCGCGGTCTCAGCCACACGCGGTGAGATGTTCCCCTGGCTCAACGACCGCGCCGACCTCAAACGCTACTACGACCTGCGCATACTCCAGCCCTTTGCCTCGATCAGGGTCTACTACCACGCACCCCAAAACACACCGCACACCACGGATCAATAAGCATCC
>JAJDCT010000083.1 GCA_029260695.1 Phycisphaeraceae bacterium | reverse complement strand
CGTGAGCACGCGCTCGATCCCGTCGGGGTCGGTGTTGTCGATGAAGTGGACTTTTAGTTTATCGCGTTTGGTCCCAAGGCAGTCTGCGACCAGTTGCGGGCCCAGCGCCGAACCACCGATGCCGATCAGTAATAGCTCGGTAAACTTCGCGGCGTCCGGCGGTGTGATCTCTTTACCGTGTACCGCCTTGGCGAACCCGGTGATGTCCATAAGGCTTTGGCGGATCGCGTCGGCGATTTCGTCGCTCGGCGCCAGCTCCGGCGCGCGCAGCCAGTAGTGACCGACCATCCGGCCCTCGTCGGGGTTGGCGACTTCACCGGACTCCAGGCGTGCCATCGCGTCGTAGGCCGTGTCCATCGCCGGCTTCATCTCATTGAAGAAGTCGGATCCGAACGTGATCCGCGAGATGTCCAAAGTGATCCCAAGCCCCGGGCACTTACACAGGTGGTCTTGGTAGCGCTTCCAGAGTGTTTGTCCGTCCATGGTTTGCTTATTCGAATTAGGGAATGGGATGGCGTCGTGGTGTTGCAGGGCTGCGCTCATGGGTGGGCTCCGGGACGATTTTCCTGAATGACCAGGAAGTGCTTGGGTATTGGCTATCCAAGCAACATCGGCTCGAAATCACTCACAATCGAAGCGCCTCGTTATCGGGCTGGACCGTCAGGCGATAGCGGACGTTCCCGGTGGGGTCGTACAGTTCTACGGAGATGACCGGCCTGGCCCTATCGGGCTGGAGGAACGTCCCGGTGGGGAACGGCTCCCGGTGGCGGTTGATGAGGGTCGCCAGGTGGATGTCCGGGTTGCCTCCGATGATGATCCAGTCGGCTTGTTGGACGTACTGCTGGTTGAGCCAGAGCTCCATGCCTTCATAGCTGCGGGCGGTACGGTTGGTCAGGCGGATCATCGAGCCCTCACGGACGACGACGATATCCAGGTCCGGGCCGTACTCTGACTTGCCGGGGTAGCGTAGGGCCGACAGGGCCGAGGCGGTCGACTCGTCGAGCGTAGGCAGATCCTGCGTGCAGGCAGAAAGGCCCAGCATCCCGGCCGCGATCAGCAAGACGCTGAATAAGCCCCTGTAATTCGAAATCGAAACATTCATCCGATGGCTCCTTGCCTGATGAAACCCGTGTCGGGCGTCGGCCTATAATGACGGCCATGACCAGACTGGGCAAACTCCAACTCGACGCACCATTTTTTCAGGCGGGGCTGGCGGGGTATTCCGACACCGCGATGCGGCTGGTCGCCCGGCGTCACGGCTGCCCGTACTGCGTGACCGAGGCGCTACTCGACCAGTTCCTGATCCAGGGCGGCAAGGGGCTCAAGTCAGCGGAATTGGACGATGCCGACCACCCGATCGCCGGGCAGTTGATGGGCTCGCATCCGGCGGACATCGCGGCCGGGGCCAAGGTCCTGCTGGGTATGGGCTACGATGTGATCGACGTGAACCTGGCCTGCCCGGTCAAGAAGATCAAGAAAAAATCCCGCGGCGGCCACCTGATGTCGGTCCCTGATGAAGCGGGAGCGATACTCGATGCGGTGATCCAGGCGGTGGGGGGGCAAGTCCCCTGCACGGTGAAGCTCCGCCGAGGCAGCGACGACTCGCCGCAAGCCTTGACAAACTTCCATCAGATCTTCCAGGCCACCATCGACCTTGGGTACGCCGGCGCGGTCGTGCACGGCCGGAGTGTCGAGCAGAAGTATCTGGGGCCATCCAACTGGGATTTCCTGCGAGGCCTGACCGACCAATACGGCGGGACCGAAGATTTCACCATCGGCGGGTCCGGCGATATCTGGCAGGCGTCTGACATCTTCAAGATGATCGACGAGACCGGCGTCGACTTCGTCAGCGTCGCTCGGGGCTGCATCGGCAACCCCTGGGTTTTCACGCAGGCCCGCGCCCTGCTCGCCGGGGATACGCAAGCCGCAGACACACCCCCGACGATCTTCCAACAACGCGCCGTGCTGCTTGAACACTTCCAACTCTCCGTCAATCTACACGGCGAACATCTGGCGTCCCGCCTGATGCGCAAGTTCGGGATACGGTTCAGTCGGCACCACCCACTTGGTGATGAAGTCAAACAAGGCTTCATCGGTGTGATGGGACTGCCCGCCTGGAAAGCGGTCCTTGCCAGGTTCTACGGCGAAGACGGCCCGGGTGTCGGCGGCGACGCGGCACTGCCGGAAGAGGCACAGGAAACAACCTGCCCCGAGCCTCAATCAATATGACCGCCAGCGTGTGGGTAATGTGGTGTCCCACATGTGATAATGCAACTGTGTGGCCTCCCAATCATGCGCCGCAAACGTGCGCGGGCGTTGATATGTTGTTAGACTGATTGCTAGTTAAGACGTTGCCAGCCTCCGCCGTATGGATGCCAGAGAACGATGCCATGACCAAGCAACGCGACGACATCGATGTAATCGAGTACGTCCCCAAAGAACAGGGGCTGTTCCGCCCATGGATAGTGATATTGCTTTTGACCGCGTGGGTGGGTGTCTTGCTCGCCGCGCTTTTCCTAAAGATGACGATGCTCCGGACTGTCTTGCCGGTGCTGATGTTTGTATTGTTGGTCTACCTGTTTATCTGCACGATCGCCGCATTACGGAGGAAATAACCAATGCGTAGCTATGTCCCACTTATCGTATTTGGTGTAATCGCCATCTTCCTGCTGCTGGTCTCTCTGGTGTTGTTCGATATTGAAACGATCGCCGGCAACGAGTACGGCGTGAAGGAAACCTGGTCGGAGGGCGTGATCGATGAGTACCTGATGCCCAAGACCTACATCCTGTTCCCCGGATTCACGCAGAAGATCTACCACTACGACGCGTCCAGCCGGGTCTTCGTGATGAACGATCTGGATGAAGCGGTCGAGTATGGCGCGGGCCGTAAACGCGACAGCTACATGGTCCAGTCCGCCGAGGGCCAGGACATGCGGATCTCGCTGAGTGTCCGCTGGCGTATCGACCCGACCAAGCTGCTGGAGCTTCACAAAACGGTCCGCGACAACATCGAGGAGAAGGTACTGCGACCTGAACTGATGCGTGTGGTGAAGGACGAGGCGACGCTGCGGACTGCGATCGAGGCGTACAGCGGGCAGGGGCTGGTGACGCTGCAAAGCGACATCCTTACCCGCCTGGCTAACCCCGAGAACGAGTTGGGTAAGCGTGGTGTGATTATCGAGAACTTCGTGATCGAGTCGATCGGGCTGGACCCGGAATATGTCGGGGAAATCAAGGCTCGGCAGGTGGCGATCCAGCGTGAGATGCGTGCCCGTGAAGAGACCAAGGCCGCGCTCGCCGAGGCCGAGAAGGTCAAGGCCGAGGCCCAGGCCGAGTTTGAGAAGTCGGTCGTCGAGGGCAAGCGAGACAAGGAAGTCGGCATCCTCGAGGCAGAGAAGCAGGCCCAGCAAGAGGTGCTTGCCGCCGAGGCGTCCAAGAAGCAGGTCGTGCTTGCAGCCGAAGCTCAGGCGGAGCAGGTCGAGCTCGCTGCCGAGGCGTCCAAGAAACAGGTGGTGCTGGCCGCCGAAGCGCAGGCCCAGCAGGTTGAGCTTGCCGCCGCAGCCGACAAGATACGGGCCGTCCTCGCCGCCGAGGGCGAGAAGGAGGCTGGCGAGTTGAAGGCCCAGGCGATTATCGCGATCGGTACCGCCGAGGCCGAAGCCACCAGGCTCCAACTCAGCGCCTTCTCCGCCGCAGGCCCCGAGGCCTATGTCCAGATCGAGGTCTCCAAAAACATGGCTGAGGCGTTTAAGAACATCGATGGCTACCTTCCCCAAGACATGAAGGTCAACCTCCTTAGCGAATCCTTCATGGACGCGGTCAAGCAGGTAGTCCGCCCGGGTGGGGCAGCCGCAGGGAAATGACCGCCACGGAGTAGATTTGTAGATTGACGTTTGAGGTACCGCTGTCATCCGGATTGAGGAATCAGGATTTTGCATAAGCCCAGCCTGCCGGTTGTGTTCCTCGCCGTCCTTTGTCTGGCGGGTTGCCAGGGTGTCGACAGCCCTACCGTCTCGGGGATTTCCCCAGCGAGACAACCCTACCACGCCGGGATAGCTGGGTGGTCGGTGCAGAGTCGACCGTTGATGTACCGGGTTTACGGCAACGGCGAAGACGTCGTGCTGTTGATGGCGGGGATCCACGGCAGCGAGGCGGCAGGGGTACCACTGCTTGAGCGGCTGGGCCAGGAATTAATGAACAATCCGAAGCTGCTCGCTGGGCGTACGGTTGTCATCCTCCCGCAAGTCAACCCCGACGGGGTCAAAGCCGGGAAACGCCGCAACGCTAACGGTGTGGACCTGAACCGCAACTTCCCCGCGGACAACTTTGATGCCATCAAGGGCAACGGTGAAGAGCCGCTGTCCCAGCCGGAATCTCGTGCCGTCCTCAAGCAGATCGAACGATACACACCAAGCCGTATCGTGACCTACCACCAGCCCTTGTCGTGTGTGGATTACGACGGGGAGGGTGCGCAACAGATCGCCGAAGCGATGGGTGAGCACACCGACCTGCCGGTGAAGCGCCTAGGCGGTCGCCCCGGCTCGTTGGGCTCTTACTTCGGCATCGACCGAGGCATCCCCTGCATCACGTTTGAGCTGCCTAAGAACGCCAGCAAGATGAACGCCCAGGAACTCTGGGATAGTTATGGCCAAGCCACACTGGCGGCTGTGGTGTACCCCCAGCCGCTGGAGGTTCAAACCACCGAGTCTGGCAAGTAGGTCAGGGTTCAC
>JAJDCT010000082.1 GCA_029260695.1 Phycisphaeraceae bacterium | reverse complement strand
GCCTCGTAACGGTCGGTGACACTGGATCGTTGCAGCCGGGTCATCGCCTGCCCAAAGAAGAACAGCAACGCCAAGATGACCAGTACCAGCGGGAGGACGAGGACGGTTTCCATCATCGCGGTGCCCTGGGCTCGGTGAGATTTCACCACAGATGCACAGAGGCGCGGAGAAGGAGGAGAAGAGGGCGTGATCCGCGGATTACACAGATTGCGCAGATAAAAGCCAAGAGCGCGATAGAGCCGGAAAACATGCGTCATCTGCGGGATCGGTGGATTCCCTCTCGCCGTTTTCTTTGTGCCTCTGTGTCTCTGTGGTTTATACATGACGTACATCTCAGTGGTTGAGCATCACGGGCGCGAGTGTCTGGACGCTGCGCAGGTATTCGGCCACCTCTTCGACCTCGTCGGGCTCTAGCCAGGGGACTAACTCGGGGAAGGTTTGAACGACGGCCGTGGCATCGTCTGCCTGATCGACCCAGTCGTCGAAGCGCGTCACGGGTTGGAGTTGGGCCTGCCATGTCTGGGTCCACATATCCCATGAGTGGTTGTTGAAGACGTAGGCCTGAGCGATGGCGGAGTTGTAGGGGTACGCCCGGTCGCCGTTAAATCGGGTTGGCCAGAAGTCCGGACGGCTGGGCTGTCTCGCTACGCCGAGGAATGTCAGAGATTGTCGGCGGGTGGTGTCGTTGGGCTGGAACTGTTCGTGGATGAAGTCGATCGGCGCGGGTGCATCTTCACTGTTGCGGTCGAATCCCTCCCAGGGGTTACGGACCGTGTCGCCCGGGCCGACGTTGACGCCGATGAGCATGACGTCGATCTCCCAGTAGACTTCCTGTGCCTGGTATTCCGAGTTGCCGTCGGCGTCGGAGCGGGAACGTTTGGGGGGTAGGCCGATGGACAGGTCACCGCCGAGCTCCGGGCCTAGGGGGTCAGTTTCGTAGACGGCGGAGAGTCGCCAGATGTGGTCTTGAACCTTGCGCCAGGTCGGCGTGCCTTTAATAGATTGTGGGTTGAGTCTGATCGGTGAACCGTCGCGTGGGTCGAACCAGCCGCCGCGGTAAATAACAAACGGGGAGTGCCGTCTGCCGCGGCCATGGATGTTGTTCCATGTAATCCCTTTGCGGCCGGGGTGGCCCTGTTCGTCGGCAAGCCGGCTCTTGATCTCTCCAATGACAAACGCGGTCTGTCGTATATCCGATCGAGGCAGGCCGAAGACGTAGTCGCTGTTGCGGTCGGTCGAGCGTTCGTCGTCGTGGTCGATATCGATTTCCCAGTTGGAGCCGTAGGAGAGATCTCGGCTGGCCTCGCCGTCCCAGAGGTAGTTGGATTTGGTTGAGTAGAGGTTCCAGATGTGCTGGCGGAGTTGGCTGTACGGGCTCCAGAACAGTCCGCGGATCAGCATGGTTTCCGGGCCGAAAGGCTTGTAACCGGTCTGAGGATCGCTGGGCGGGTTAGGCACTGGCGCGTTGCTGATGCCGGGCATTTCCGGCTGTGGATCGGGGACGCGCAGACGCCAGCCGAAGACGGCGTCCCAAGGCCCGCGGTTTGTGATCTCATCATCGACCTGTGCGAATCCTTTGGCAACCGAGTCTGCGACCAGCCGCCGATCCTGTCCGGGCAGCATGCCGTAGCGTACCGGGCGTTCGAAGTCGTCGAACACACCGCGTTCCCAAGGGATGCCCGGTACGGCGGGCAGGAGCAGGCCGGCGTTGCCGGGGTCGTCGTTGCCGAGGTTGGCGTGCACGGAGCGTGTCGCAGCGGACTGGGCCGTCTCGCCGAAGGTCTGCATCACGGCCCGGCTGTGAGCGTCCATGGATCGCATCGCTTTGTGCATACTGCCCATCTCACCCGACTTTTTTACTATGTAATGGGTCATCTGCGGGATCAGATCGGGCTGGTTGCGGAACAACTCATCTAGTTCGCGGAGGTGTCTCTGCTCGGAGACGACGCTTTCAGAATCGGACCCGTCCATCATGGTCCGCAGCATCGAATCGAACCATGTGTCGATAACACCCGAATTAATTTGTGCGGAGACCGACTGGCCTACGGCGTCGAGATCGCCGAGCCCTTCCTCGGTTGCGTCGGTGATCGACATGTCCACGGCCAGGGGGAGTCCGTCGAGCACGCTGACCGCCGTGATCAGCCGGGCGGTCTCGACGTTGTTCATCGCGACCGTGTTCATCGACCGGGCGACCTGCGCCGCCCCGCCGATCGCGGCCGAATCGGCGGCGTGTTGTGTTACGACCCGGCCCTGGACGCTGCGGCCGACGTTGATGACGTAGAACAGCAACGACGCGATGAGGACAATCGCCAGCAGTGCGATCACCATCACGACGCCCTTGCAGCGCGGGGGAGGGTGGGTGCCCGAGCCTTTGCTGCGCTTAGGATCGCAGTGGTGAGGTGGTGACGTTTTTTTGAGACGGGGTTTATCCCTGGTCATCGCCACCTCCCGCTGATTCTTCAAGACCGGCGTGGACCTTTTGGCGCAGCTCGGTGAGCTCGTCGGTGATACGCAGCTTCGCGGCGGTGTTGAGTATCCCACGGGCGCTGGCCCACTGTTCATTCTCGATGTATCCGCGAGCCTGCGCGATCAGGTGGTTGAATTCTGTGTCATCAAGGCGGTGGTTGACCTGTTCGGTGTTCATCACATCACGGGCCTGGCGGTAGGACTGTTTGGCCTGCGCGAATCGGCCCTGCCCGGCGAACCCGTCGCCGCGCTTAAGCAGCTCGCGGTAGCGTGCGTGCATGTCGTGGCGATTAAGCGCTTCGGCTACGGCTGCGCTGTCTGGCGCGAGGCCTTTGGCCTTGAGTAACTCGGTGCCTGCCTTGTCGATCCGGCCGGCCGCTAACAAGATCTCCGCCCGCGCTAGCGCGGCCCCGGCAAGCACACGCCGGAGGTCGGCTTCCAGCTCCTCATCGGGGCCGTACTTCAGCGCCCCGCGGTAGTGCCCGGCGGCTTGAACCAAGTCACCGGAGGCTTCGGCACGACGGCCGGCCTGGACCTGTGACCGCTTCTCGATCGTGACGTTCATCCGCGCCAGCCAGCCCCGGGCCTCGGCGTTGTCGGGGTCGTAGCCCAAGGCGGCGGTGAACGCCTCCCGCGCACCGGCGGTGTCCCCGGCCTCCGCCATGCCACGGCCCTGCTCAACCGCGGCACGGGCTTTAAGTACCGGGACGTGCGCCGAAAGTTCCTCATCCGCACTGAGTGCCAATGCCTGCTCGAAAAACCCGACGGCCGAGGCCAGGTTGCCGGCACGCTCGGCTGACTCGCCCTGCTCGACGGCCTGCTTGAAGTCCTCGGAGACCTGAAGGGTCTTGATCCGATCGTCGACGCGCGGGCTTTGAACTCGGTTGGTGATGGCGGTGAGGTGGTGGATCGCCCCGGAGAAGTCGCCGGTGTCGGCTAGTCGGTCGGCCTCGGCGAGGGCTTCGTCGACCTGCTGGGTCTCGAGCTGCGCATCGATCTGGACCTGAAAGTCCATGAGCGTTTGGGTTTCCTTGTCGGTGAGTCCGTTGCGCCGGGTTTCCTGGATCATCGCGCGGGCCTGCGCGAATCGGTCGGCGTCGAGGTGCTCACGGATCGTCGCAGCAGATTGCTCGAACGACTGGCGGCGCTGCACCTCGTCGGTCAGCGACTTGACCGCCTGGCGGTCTGCGGGCCCGGCCTCGCCAAGACGGTCCAACTCGCTTAGCCAACCCAACGCCGATTCGTAACCACCCGAGGCCATATCGATCTGAGCCTTGGCTAACAGCGACCCCGCTTTGCCGTGCAGCCCCAGAGGGTCACCCTGCTCTGGCCAGGACTGTGCCTGAGTTTCGTAAAGATCCTGTGCCTGGTTAAATTTCCCCGCGGTGTAAGCGCGGTCGGCATCCGATAGCACGTCGGCAGACAGGGCGCGTCTCTGAGCGAGCGACTGACTCTGAACCGTGCTGACGGTCAGCCAGATCCCTGCGGTCAGGGCTACGACGATCATGGCGGCGATCGCGATGATCTTAGGGGCCTTGCTTCGCTGCGGGAGTACGGCGGTATCCCCCGGGCCGGTCGCGGCGACCTGGGGTCCCGAGGGCGTGAAGGCGTCGGGAGAGACCTCTGCCTGGTCGATCGACTTGTTCCCGAAGTGCCGTTGTATCGCTTCGAGCAGTTGATCGGCGGAGGAGATGCGTTTGCTGCGGTCCTTGGCCATCATCCGTGATACCAGGTCGCCCAACCGGACGGGGATGCGCGGATTCAACTCGTGTAACGGTGGGGGCTGAACCCTTGCGTTGGTGTGCCATTTCATCCACCGTATGGCGGAGTTGTGCGGGTCGCCGAGCACGGCGTTAAACGCCTGCTCAAATGCGCCGCGTCCAGCCAGCATCTCGTAGGCGACCATGCCCAGCGAGTAGATATCCGAGGTCGCGTCACCCGCCACGCTGTGGAAGACTTCGGGCGCCATATACCTGGCCGACGCAGGGCTGAGAGCTTCCTGGTCGGCGATCAGGCCGGTCACCCCGATATCACAAACCTGCACGCCGCCGCTTAGCCTGAGGATGATATTGCTGGGCCGGAGCCCGCCGTGGGTCAGCCCCTGGGCGTGGACCTGCTCAAGGACCTTGGCGGTTGCGTGGATAATCCGCAAGCCTCGCACCAGGTCGAACGGGTCGGGGCGGCTGCAAAGCAACTGCTCGACACTCGCGCCGCTGACGTAGTCCGAGATGACGAACGCGCCGCGCGGGTCGTCGGCCAATTCATTTAACAACACAACACGCCGGACCTTCCCGGCCAGTGCCTGCTGTTTCTGCACCTCTCGTTCGCAACGCCGAAGGAACGACCGCTCGCGTGCGGCGGGTGAACCGGGTATCAACTGACGGACGACTACCTCCTTGCCGGATGCCGTGTCCTGCGCACGCCATACCACGGACGCCTCGTTGGCACCTAATTCGCGCACGATCTGGTAAGGGCCCAGGGTATCGCCTGGCTTGAGTGCGCCCGAAGGGGCTTGGGGGTCATGGGCGGGCTGTTCTAGGTCTTGCGTCATGATATCTCTACGGTGTGTCGATTGATCGGGGGCCGTATCACTGGGTTATCCTGTCGACCTGCGGCCTGTCGGGCAGGTCGGGGTCGACGCCCTCGTTGGTCAGTGTGTAGTGCGCTGTGACCAGGGCGTACTTACCTCGGCCGTTAGGGTGGTCGTCGTCGGCAAAGATGCCCCGGACGTAGGGGACGCTGAGGTTTAGTTTGTGCTCGATCCTAACGGTGATCGCCTCGCGGGGCCCGAACGCATCGTCACCCGACAGGACCTCCTCAAAGACTACGTCGTTGTTTGTCACGACGGTCCGCATGATCTGGATTTCGGTGTTGTCGGCGGCGTAGCGCAGGCGGTCGGCGGCGAGGGTGTCGACCCAGCGGGGCGAAACCTGGCCGTAGCTGGTGAAATGGTCGCGCAGGCCGTCGACGAACTCGTCTGTGCGCAGTGGTTCGTTGCTGTCATCTAGCCTGCCGCAGACGGGCATCACGGCGAGGTAGGCCGAGGCGCGGATCGCGTCGTACTTGGGCGTGCCCTTGGTCAAGGACATCGAGTTACGGCCGGCACCGCCCTGATCCGTCATGTCCGCGGGGATGTAGACAATAGCCGACCGGGTCGCGGCGAAGGCGGCGTAGTGGACGAATTGGTTGCCGACCATTAAGAGCGTCGCCTGTACCAGGATCAGGATCAGGAACAGGACGATCGGGAAGACCATGCAGAACTCAACCGTCGCGGTGCCGCCCTCATGAGCCCACGCACGGCGACACCGCTTGCCGGATAGATTCAGGCAGTCGCGCAGACCAAGCCATACCCGCTTCTGCAGGCCCGTGGCCGTTAAACCGTTGGGCTCGATCGCCATCATCTCCTTCCAATAGACCCCCAGACAAACCCGGATGCCCCCCCGGACGCCCCGGACGATCCCAGTCTACCCTTTGTATTCTACCTCAAGCCCGCCCGGCCGACGAGGGTATAACGTGCGGCGACAACAGTTCATTTCAGGGCCTGTGGCAAGACGGTTTCCCCGCCCTTTCGGGCCCGCTGAGACCCGAACACCTTGAGCGAGTGTCGTTAAGCGCGTAAAATCGAAGGTTTGGCCCATAGCACTTCCCAAGGCAGCACCATGCAGACAGACAGCTTCAAAATCACAGCAAACGTCGTGGATATCATCCATCGACGGATCACCCCGGCGGAAGTCACGGTCGCCGGGGGGCGGATCGAGTCGATCATCGAAATAGCCGACCCGGCAACCTCGGGGGAGACTCCGGGGAAAACTCCGGGGGGCGCTCCGGGGTGCGATACCTACCTGATGCCCGGGTTCGTCGATGCGCACATCCATATCGAGAGTTCGATGCTCACGCCCTGCCAGTTCGCTTTGGCTGCGGTGATCCACGGGACGGTCGCGACGATCAGCGACCCGCACGAGATCGCCAATGTCGTGGGGGTTGAGGGTGTGAGGTTCATGCTGGACAACGCGGAGCACACGCCGTTGAAGGTCATGTTCGGTGCGCCGTCGTGTGTGCCGGCGACGACTTTCGAGACCGCGGGCGCGGCGCTGGATGCCAAAGCGGTGACGGCGTTATTAGATGATCCGCGTATCGGGTATTTAAGCGAGGTGATGAATTTCCCCGGTGTCTTGATGGGCGACCGTGAAGTCCTCGCCAAGATGGACGCCGCCAAAGCTCGCAACAAGCCGATCGACGGCCACGCGCCTGGGCTGCGTGGGGACGACGCGGCGGCCTACATCCGCTCTGGTATCAGCACCGACCACGAGTGTTTCACCAAGGACGAGGCGCTGGACAAGCACGCTGCCGGGGCGGCGATCCTGATCCGAGAGGGCTCGGCTGCGCGGAACTTTGAGGCGCTGTACACCCTGATCGACGAGGTTCCCGACAAGGTCATGCTATGCAGCGATGACAAGCACCCCGACGAGCTGGTGCGCGGGCACATCAATGAGTTGGCAAGGCGGGCGGTGGCGTTTGGGATGGACCCGATGAATGTTATCCAGGCCGGCTGCGCCAATCCCGTGCACCACTACAAGCTCAATGTCGGGCTGTTGCAGGAAGGCGATCCCGCTGATTTTATCGAGGTCAACAACCTGAAAGACTTCAACGTCTTGCGCACCTTCATCGACGGCGTGTGTGTTGCGGAGAATGGCAAAGCGCTGCTGCCCTCGCCGGACGACCCCGAATTGATCAATCTTTTCGAGGCCGAACCGATCCGACCGGCGGACCTGAAACTGGCGTGTCCTGGTCATAAGGCCCGTGTGATCGGCGCACTGGATGGGCAGCTGATCACCGAGCAGCGCATCCTCGATGTCAAGACCGCCGGCGGGAACGTGGTGTCGGACCCCGATAACGACATCCTCAAGATCGTGGTGGTGAATCGGTACGAGAAGGCCGAGCCCGCGGTCGCGTTGATTCAGGGTTTTGGTTTGAAGTCCGGTGCGATCGCCTCCAGTGTTGCGCACGACTCGCACAACGTCATCGCTGTGGGCGCGAACGACAACGACCTGGCCAAAGCCATCAACCTGGTGATCGAAAGCCGTGGCGGGTTGAGTGTGGCGGACGCCGGCACGACCGAGGTCCTGCCGCTGCCCATCGCCGGACTGATGTCTACCGGGTCATGTATCGAAGTCGCCGAGGCCTACGCCCGGCTTGATGCGGCTGTGAAAAACATGGGCTCGACCCTCCGCGCCCCGTACATGACGCTCTCGTTTATGGCACTGCTGGTTATCCCCAGCCTCAAGCTCAGCGATAAGGGGCTGTTCGATGGGGCGGAGTTTGAATTTGTGCCGGTTGAGGCGTAGATAAAATCCCACAGATAAGGCATGGGCGATGTCGGGCCTTGGCCTATAATACTGGGATCGACTGGCCCCCTCGTGATGGCCCACCTATATGGGCCCGCAGATCTGACCTGCCATGCTTCAATCAACTCACACATCCCGCGAACACCTGCTGGTCTTCATCAACGGCGAACGCCACGAAGTAGCCGGCTTGGACGCCTCCCTGACATTGTCAGATTACCTTCGGCTGCGCCTCGGGCAGGTGGGAACCAAGATCGTCTGCTCGGAAGGCGACTGCGGTGCATGCAGCGTGCTGGTCGGACGGGTGGAAGATGTTGCAGATGAATCCAGGGGCGGGGATGAATCCGGGGGCGGGAAGCTGATCTACCGGGCCATCGATTCGTGTATCCAATTTATGTACCAACTCGACCGGGCGCACGTCGTCAGTGTCGAAGGGTTGAAACGCAACGGACTGCTCAGCCCGGTGCAGGACGCGATGGTCAAGTGTCACGGCTCACAGTGCGGGTTCTGCACCCCCGGATTTGTGATGACGATGGCAGGGTTGCTGGAAGGCGAGGGGGTTGAGCGTAAAGAGACACTGACGCCGGACGAGTTGCGTTACGGGCTGACGGGGAACCTCTGTCGGTGTACGGGGTATGTGCAGATCATTGATGCGGGCTGCTCGGTAGACCCGGGGAAGACTGCGCGTCTGAGTGAGCTGTACCCAGACGGGCCGATGGTCGATGTATTTAGCGCACATGCGGCGGACGACGTGTTGGTCACCGCCTACGATGGGCGGACGGTCGCGGCCCCTGCGAACCTGGACGCGGCGATTGCGTTCAAGGCGGCGCACCCCGGCTGCACGGTCGTCGCGGGGGCGACAGATATCGGTGTGCAGCACAACAAGGGCAAGATCGATCCGCGCGAAGTGCTTTGCCTGGCGAATGTAGGCGAGATGAAGGGGGTGGGTCAAGCGGACGGCAGGATCACCGCCGGGGCGTGTGCCAACTGGTCACAGGTCGAGCGGTCTATCAAGGACCTGGTGCCGCAGTTCTACGATGTCCTCACGGTATTCGGATCGCCGCAGATCCGTAACGCTGGGACGATCGGTGGGAACATAGCCAACGCCAGCCCGATCGCCGACTCGGTGCCGTTCCTCTTTGTGATGGGTGCGGAGCTGGAGATCGCGGGGCCAACCCGGACACGGCGGGTCGATATCAATGATTTCTACACCGGGTATAAACAGTTTGACCTCAACGCCGATGAGTTGATCGCCAGGGTCCACATCCCCCTACCCACCGAGGCACAGACGCTTAGGCTATATAAGGTTTCCCGTCGCCGTGATCTGGATATATCGACGTTCACCGCGGCGGTATTGATGGGGTTGGACGGCTCTGGAGAAACCATCCAGGACATACGCATCGCCTACGGCGGGGTCGCGGCGGTGGTGTTGCGGTTGCCGAAGGCCGAGGCGTTCCTTACTGGCAAGCCATTCGATGAAAGCGTGCTGCGTGAAGCGGGCCAACTCGCGAGATCCGAGGTCAAGCCGATCACCGATGTGCGCGGCAGCGCAGACTTCAGGCTGCAGCTGGCTGAGAATATCATGGCGAGGTTTTACTTCGATTGTGCACAGAAGGCACCCGTATGACCAACCGAGCGAAATCCACCTCCGCTGTAGGCCAATCCATCCCGCATGATTCGGGCAAGGGCCATGTGACCGGGGAGGCGTTGTATATCGACGATACCACGCCGATCGCGGACGAGTTGTTCGTGGAGTTTGCTGGCTCACCGGTGGCGTGTGGGAAGATCGTGTCGGTGGATGCGTCCAAGGCGAAGCAGGTGCCGGGCGTGGTTGGGGTGTATACGCACCGGGACGTGCTGGGTCACAACCTTTTTGGCCCGGTGATCTGCGACGAGCGTTTCCTGGCTGAGGACCGGGTGGCATATGTGGGTCAGCCGGTCGTGGTGATTGCCGGGGAGACACGCGAAGCTGCGCTGGCCGGGCGGGCGGCGGTGAAGATCGAGGTGACACCTGAGCCGACGGTATTGGATATCGATACGGCGATCGAACAGAAACAGTTCCTGGGCCCGGAGCGCCGGATTAACCGCGGTGATTTTGATTCGGCGTGGGAGAGCGCAGCACACAAGATCGAAGGCACGTTCGAGAGCAACGGGCAGGACCAGTTCTACCTGGAGAGCCAGGCGTGCATCGCGTACCCCGGGGAGCACGGGCAGTTGACGGTCGAGTCATCGACTCAAAACCCGACCGAGTCGCAGGCGATACTGGCAGAGGTGCTCGGCCTTGGGATGCACGAGGTCGTGGTGCGCTGCAAGCGGATGGGCGGAGCGTTTGGGGGCAAGGAAACACAGGCCGCGATCCCCGCGCTGATGGCGGGCCTGGTCACGCAAAAGACCGGGCGCCCGGCGCGCGTCGTCTACACCAAAGACGACGACATGAAAGTCACCGGGAAGCGTCACCCCTACAAGACCTGGTACCGGGTGGGGTTCGATAGCGACGGCCGACTGAACGCGGTCAAGTTCGACTACTACTCCGACGGCGGCGCGGCGGCTGACCTGTCGACCGGGATCATGGAGCGGACCCTGCTGCACGCGGATAATGCGTACTACCTGCCAAACGTCACGCTCATGGGGCGGATCTGCAGGACGAATATCCCGCCTAACACGGCGTTCCGTGGCTTCGGCGGGCCGCAGGCGGTCGCGGTGATCGAGAGCATCATCCAGGAGGTCGCCGCGGCTTTGGGCAAAGACGCCTTCGACATCAGGAAGGTTAACTGCTACGGGGAAGCGCCGCGCAACACCACGCCCTACGGACAGGAGGTTAAGAACAACCTGCTGCCGGAGATTTTTGAGCAGCTCGCCAAGACAAGTGATTACAAGAAGCGTCTCGCCGATGCAGAGGCCTTTAATAGACAATCGCCGACTCAGCTTAAAGGCATCGCGATGACGGCGGTGAAGTTTGGGATCTCGTTTACCACCAAGTTCCTGAACCAGGGCAACGCGCTGGTCAGCGTCTACACCGACGGGACGGTGCAGGTTTCGACCGGGGCGACGGAGATGGGCCAGGGGGTGAACACGAAGATCCGGCAGATCGTCGCCGACGAGTTTGGGCTTTCGGTCGACCGGGTGCTGGTGATGACGACGTCGACGGAGAAGAACATCAACACCTCCCCCACCGCCGCCAGCGCGGGCACGGACCTGAACGGCGCGGCGGCGGCCAATGCCTGCGCCCAGATCAAGCAGCGCATGGCGGGGTTTGCCGCGGATCATCTGAGCAAGACAAATAGTGACCTCGCCCCGAACCCCGACGAGATTCGCTTCGAGGATGGGCACGTCTTTGACAGGCGCAACCCGGGCAACCGCACCGCATTCGGCAAGTTCGCCAACGAGGCCCGGATGGCCCGTGTCGACCTGGGCGCGCGGGGGTTCTATAAAACTCCCGGGATCGACTTCGACCGAGACACCGGCAAAGGCAACCCGTTTTTCTACTTCACCACCGGCGCCGCCGTCGCCGAGGTTACGATCGACCGGTTCACCGGCGACCTGCGTGTGGTCGGTATCGATCTGCTGATGGACATCGGCCGGATGATCAACCCCGGGATCGACCACGGGCAGGTCATCGGTGGGTTCGTGCAGGGGATGGGCTGGTGCACCGCCGAGCAGCTCGTCTACAACGACGCCGGGGAGCTGCTTAGCTATTCGCCGACGACGTACAAGATCCCGAACATCACGGATATCCCCAAGCGGTTCAACATCGCGTTTATGGATAACGGTGAGAACGCCAAAAATATCCGCAGCTCCAAGGCGGTGGGCGAGCCGCCGTTGATGCTGGGGGTTGCGGCGTGGGCGGCGGCGAAGCACGCGCTGGGTTGCGTTGCGGGCAAAGGGCCCGTGCCGTTGAAGCTGCCGGCGACGAATGAAGTAGTATTGATGTGCCTGACCGGGATTGAACACAAGCAGCGCGGGGCTGGCGAGCGGCAAACGACCCCGCGATAGCGCGGCCGCAACCGAGCCGCGATAGAATACCCCCATCCATGGCAGACTCCATCTACATCCGGCGTTACACAGAGCTTTCTGATTCCGGCACGCCGTTCGTGAGTGTGACGATGGTCGAGGCGATCGGGAGCACGCCACAGGACGCCGGGAGCAAGATGCTCGTCACCACCGATGGCCACTCCTACGGCACGGTCGGCGGCGGCAAGGTTGAAGCCAAGGCGATCGACCACGCGCTTTCGATGCTTAAAAGTGAAAGCGGCGGCGTGTCACACACCGATTTTGTCGACTGGAATCTGCGTAAGGACGTGGGGATGACCTGCGGCGGCACGGTGAAACTGTATTTCGAGGCGTCGAACCACCGGCAGTGGCGCATCGTTATTTTCGGAGCCGGGCATGTCACCCAATCGCTGACAAGACTATTGGCCACGCTTCCCTGCCGGGCCACTTGCATCGACCCTCGCGAGGATTGGCTTGCGAAGCTCTCTGACGCGCCGAACGTCGAAGCGGTCCAGGCCGACGACCCGCCGGGGCATGTTGCATCTCTGCCTGACGATGCGTTTGTCATCTGCATGACACGCGGGCACAAGTCCGACCTGCCGGTGCTGGTCGAGATATTCAAGCGGGGGCGCAGGTTTCCGTACTTGGGCGTGATCGGGAGCAAGTCCAAGGCCGCGGTGCTCAGGCGGGAGCTGACCGAGGCGGGGATCGCCGAAGATCAACAGGCCTTTAGCTGCCCGCTTGGCCTGCCGATCGGGACAAACCACCCCGGCGAGATCGCGGTGTCGATCGCGGCGCAGCTGCTTGAAGTACGCGATGCCATCGGCTCACAGGCCCCCACACCATAACCTTCGGCCAGCCTGCACAAAGCAGGTATACCTATAACCCATCCCCGTTCCGGAGAAAACCGATGAAGATCAATTCCCGTGCGACCCTGATGGCTGTGTGGTTCATCACCGCCTCAGCAACAACGATTGTCTTTGCAGAGCCGGTGACTAAACCAGAACATGAGACCATGACCGTCGCACAGGCACGCACGCTCCCGTTGGGCAGCACCGTTACCATCGCTGATGCGCTGGTTACCAACACCGTCGACCTGATCAACGACGACGCCAAACGCATTTTTCAGATCCAGGACGCGACCGGCGGCCTCTGTGTCTTCGGCATGAACGAGGAAATCGAGCCGCTGCTGGGACAATTTCAGACGGGCGATGTGATCACGATCCGTGGCGTGGTAGAAGAGTATCAGGGATTGTTCGAGTTGGTCGCCCCGCTTGAAGTGGTAGCGGTCGAGCACCGCATGCCAGTCGCCATACCCGTCACACCCGGTGAACTCCAGAACGATCAACCGGACGCCGAAGCGCTGGAGAGTCGGCTCGTGCAACTAAACAACGTGCGGTTCGTCGATATCAAGCCGGGCGACCGGTTCCAGGCTGCACACCACTACCCCGTTACCGACGGCCAACACACCGCGACCGTTAAAGTGCGAAGCCGGGACGTCGCCCTCTTCGACAAACCCATCCCCACGGAGCCGGTCAACATCCGGGGTCTGGTCCTGCAATGGGGCGAAAGCAAAGACCCCAACGAAGAGTCGACCTACCACGTCCACATGCGTTTCGCCGACGACATCAAGCTTGTCGAACCTATCCAGGCCACTGACAGCGAATAGGCGGCGAACCGGATCTGTTATGAGTTGGCGCTGTGCGACACCTCACCGTTGACCACGGTCGCCCTCACCCAACGGTCGTCGTAAGCGAACATCACCATGCCCAGGGGGTTGTGCGCTGTTTGCCAGGGGATGTCGGGCTTGATGACAACCAGGTCAGCCTCGGCGTTCTCCTGGATTCGGCCGGTGTCGGGCCAGCCCATGGCGTCGGCGTTACCGGCGGTGATCTGCCACCACGCCTCGGCGATGC
>JAJDCT010000081.1 GCA_029260695.1 Phycisphaeraceae bacterium | reverse complement strand
TCGAGCATCATCCGCGAGGATGCTGGTGGGGTTGGCGAGCTGGTGTTTTCGATGATGTACAACCCGGCGGGCGCGGTGATCCAACTCGTGGGGATCCTGCTGATCCTGGCGGTGACGGAATGGCGTCTGCTTCTGGGTGCGGTGGTGCTGCTGCCGGTGGTATTCCTGACGCACCGGATGTGGATCGGACGCATCCGGCCGTTATGGCGAGACATCCGAGCTACGAGGTCACACATCGACAGCCGGGTGACCGAGGCGTTGGGCGGGGAGCGTGTCGTACGGACATTTGGTCGGGAGCGGACCGAAGGGACCAACTTCGCGACCGACACCCACTTCATGACCCGGCAGGAGTTGCTTGGCTGGTGGTGGAACCGGGCGATCGACATCGTCTGGCGGATGCTGATCCCTGTGGCGCTGGCGGGCGTGTTGTGCTACGCCGGGGCACGGATCATCGATGACCGCGCGGCGGTGGATGCGGGGACACTTGCACGGCACCAGGCGCTGACGGTCGGTGACCTATTCATGTTCCTTTGGTACCTGGCGAGCCTGCTGCAGCCGTTGGCGTTGCTGGCGTCGAGCGCGGCGGGGTTGCAGACCTCGCTGGCTGGGCTGGACCGCGTGCTGGACCTGATGGACGAGCCGTTGGAAAGCCCGACCAAACCGGGGGCGGTCGCTTTGGACCCGGCGCAGACGCGTGGCCGGGTTGAGATGTCGGGCGTGACGTTTACCTACCCCAAAGCCCCGATGCCGGCGCTGAACGATATAAGTTTCACCGCCGAGCCCGGGCAAGTGGTGGCGTTGGTGGGCCCAAGCGGCGCGGGCAAGACGACTTTGTGCAACCTGATCGCGAGGTTCTACGACCCCGACGCGGGGATGGTGAGCCTGGACGGGCTTGACCTGCGCAGCGTACGGGTCGGCAGCTACCGGGCGCTGCTCGCGATCGTTGAGCAGGACATCTTCCTCTTCGATGGGACGGTAGCGGACAATATTTCCTACGGCCGACGCGGCGCGACCCCGGAGCAGATCGCCGACGCCGCACGCCTGGCCAATGCACACGAATTTATCGAGACTCTTCCGAAGGGTTACGTCACCTGGATCGGCGAACGCGGTGTGAAACTCAGCGGCGGGCAACGCCAACGGCTGGCGATCGCGCGGGCGTTGCTGGCCAGACCACGCCTGCTGATCCTGGACGAGGCCACCAGTAACCTGGACACCGAAAGCGAACGATTGATCCAGTCAAGTCTCCGCAACCTGATGGCAGACCGTACCAGCTTTGTGATCGCGCACCGGCTGAGCACGATCACCCACGCCGACCAGATTTTGGTGATGGACCGGGGCCGGATCATCGAGCGAGGTCGGCATGACGAGTTGATCGCACGCAGCGGCCGATACCGGCAGATGGTGCAGGTGCAGACACACCCGCCGGAACCCGACCACGAGGATAATGCTGATGACCAAGACGCGGTGACGGACGGCCAGCCCCCCGGCCAGAACCCCGGACAGACCCCCGGGCAAACCGCCGGAGCGGCGCGGTCGTGACTGGCAAACGAGCAACATCCCGGCGTCCACACAAACTCGCCCTGTACCGTCGGGCGGTGCAGCACCCGATGGCGGAGGCGGCGTTCCTGCACCGGGCGTACTGTCATTACGTCAAGGATGCCACCCCACTGCTCTTGCGTGAGGACTTTGCCGGCACCTGCGCGGTTGCGTCGGCATGGGTCATGATGGACGACGAACACCAGGCGATGGCGGTCGAATCGCACGGCCCGACCGCACGCTGGGCGCAACGCAACACCGACCGTGAGTTGGGTGATCGTTCCGCCGACCTTCATATTGTTCAAGCCGACGTCTTGGATGTGGACGGGCCGAAGGTTGATATCACCTGCGCCTTGAATTTCAGCACGTTCATCTACCACGATCGGGCATCACTTAAGCAATACTTCAAAGCCGCACGACGGGGACTCCGGCGTGATGGCCTGCTGGTGATCGACGCCTACGGCGGCCCCGGGGCGATGAAGCCCGGGACCCAGACCCGCAAGGTTTCCGTCAGCCGTCAGGAACCAGGCTTTACCTACCTCTGGGAGCAGCGATCGTTCGACCCCATCACCCACAGGACCGAGTGCCGGATCCATTTCGAGTTGGCCGCCGGGCGACGGATCGACAGTGCGTTCATCTACCGCTGGAGGCTATGGACCATGCCGGAGTTGCTTGAACTCATGCTCGAAGCCGGATTCAAAGGTGCTGGAATCTGGTGCGACCGCATCGATGAAGCTTCGGGGTCCAGTGACGGCGTCTACCATCCGACCGCCAAGATGCCAGCCCGGGAGGATTGGGTAGCGTATGTAATCGGTCAGAAATAGCCTGTCCCGGGGACGTCATCCCCCCTCTCTGACCTAGTGTTCGTCGCTTTCAAGCGCCTTCAGGAGAGTTCGAAACTCCTCTTCGCAATCTCCGCACGACGCCAGGTGGAGTTCAATGGCTTGAAGGTTTTCCGGGATCGAATCACCTGCCAGGGCTGTCTCGGCGAATTCCGCCATGTTCCTTTGGCATTCATCGCAGGTCAGCTCTTGAGACTTGGTAAGTGACAGCATCTTGTGTAGCGTTTCAAGTTGTCGTCGAGACAGTGTCATCGCATTATCCCCCGAACGCCGCTTGAACATCCGTGAGCGTGTAGCCGCTTGCTTCCAAGGCACGCTTTAGATGTTTTCTGGCGTCATGAGTAAGTTTGTAGATCGCGTTTCGGTTGCTGCCCATCCGACGACCGATTTCCTCCAACGGCATCCCACTGAGTTCTGCGAGCAGTGCGTCCCGCTGCTTTTTCGTCAGCCCCGAGTTGATGATCTCGTACATTTTATCGATCAAAGCCTTCTGCTGAACCTCTTGCTCGGGCCCGAGGGTTGAGTCCACATCGATTTGTGAGGCCCCCCCGGCGTTCTCTATCACGTCAGTCAAGGAAACATCCTTCCAACGACGCTTGCGTAACTCGGTAAAGGCCGAACGGACCGCGATGCTTATCGCCCAGGTTGTAAATCGACTTCGGCCTTCAAATTTGTCCAAACTACTGAGCACTTTCACAAGGGCCTCTTGAGTAGCGTCTTCCAGAAAGGCGTGATCGACCCCGCTACTGTCCTGAAACGGCTTGCGTAGCGCCAGCATCAAGAACCCTCTCAGATCGGTCAACGCTTTGTCCTGAGCGGCGCCGCCGCTACTAAGGTCCTGAACCCAGCTGTCATTTGACCTGTTCACCCGCATATGACGTCCTGATTCTAGCTTGTCAACAGCTACATTCGGGCCGCCATGTCGGTGAAGATAAACCTACACCTTTTTTAGACGGGCTATCCACGCTCCATCTTACCTGACATTTCTGCCCTTGGGACACCCATTGAGCATGTCATCGATCAATATTTTTCCCGTGAGGTAAGACCTCCATCGGGACCCGCGTCTTACAGGTGGCGACGTCGCACACTAAGCACAGCTTTTGGTATTTATAACAACCAACACAGGAGACTCATCATGCCAACGACACAACTGGACTCGGCCGTATCAGAGCTTAAGGGGCTGGATTCCCAGCTAAATGAAATGACCCGTAGCGGCAACATCCTTGACGCCCTGAATCGGTTTTACGCCGAAAGTTGCACCTTCCAGGAAGGCAACAGCAAGGATGTCCGTGTGGGACGCCAGGCCCAGCACGAGCACCTCAGTGCGTTCTTCAGCTCACTGAAAGCATTCAACGGCGCGACGCTGCACAGCCAGGGTGTAGGGGACGGTGTCACGCTCACGGAATGGACGTTCGATATGACCGGCCCCGATGGACCGATCCTCTGGAACGAAATCCTCGTACGGAATTGGAAAAACGGGAAGGTGGTATCCGAACGGTTTTACACGGCCGGATGAGCTGATTGATTCGCTACCAGCGTGGTGGGGTATGACAAAAGAACACACTGGTAAATGATTGATCCGTCACTTCAAGCGAATCGCTTCACTCACAAGAAGCGGGGTAATGCCCCGCTTCTTGTTTTGGTTTGTGTTACTGCTCATCCGGGTTGCTGGGACACGCTGCGGACATAGGCACCAAAGAATGACGCTCTGCAGCTGCCTTCTAAAACCAATCTAAATGCTTGCGTGCAAGTGGATTACGAAGAAGTCTTGCCGCGGCTCCAGCCCTATGTATCCAGCCCTCGATACTTGCGTAAACCCGCTCCTGAACATACATTATTGGACCGCTACTTACCGGACCTCGGTGTTCAGAGTCCAGGAGCATTAAAATATGTTGATCCTCATTGTTGCCGAGGGCCCGGACAAGGGCCGGATATACGAGTGGACGGATGACCAGACGGTTATCGTTGGCCGTGAGAGCAAGGACCTGCGGCTAAGCGACGGCAAGGCGTCGAGGCAGCACGCACGGTTCAAATGCGAGGGCGGCAAGTGGTATGTGCGCGACTTAGCATCGCGCCACGGCACATTCATCAATAAGATCCGGACCGATGGCAAGACCCCCCTGTCAGACGGCGACCGTGTGCAGATCGCACGGACACAGCTGGTTGTCGCCCGTGTCCCCGCCGAACAAGCCGAGCGGGCTGCGCTGCTCGGCGGTCAGCCACCGACCGCGGATGCGTGGTCTGGCGCCCCGACGCATCGCCGGTTTATCCCACGTGCGTCGACCGCGGCTGCCTTGACCGCGGCTGCCTTTGCTGTCGGGTGCAGCGCCTGGCTGTACATGAACACCACGGATGCAAACCTGAAACTCCGCGAGGATCTTCTGGCGTCCCAGGCCGGTGTAACCAAGTCACAACTCGCCGCCACCGAGGCACAGACCCAAGCAACACAATCCCAACTCGCTATCGCCGACCGGACCAATGAAATCTTCGAAGAGGTTCAGGCATTGGGAGCCAACAGCACCCCTGTGCTGAACGACATCCTCGCCTCTGTTCAGTCCCAGAGCGGCCACGCTGAACAGCTCGAAGAGATCCGCCTGGCGCTCGCGGACCTGCATGACACCAGCCAGCCAACACTCGATGCGATCCTGGCACGCGTTGAATCGCAGTCCTCGCAGTGGATGACCCTGGCGGAAGTGCGTGACGTGATGATGCGTCAGCAGGCCGACACAGCAGGCCTGCTCCCGGAACTCCAGGCGGTTGCGTTGGCGACCCGAGCAAACGAACAATCACTAGACACGCTACGGCAGCAGATCGAGCAGGCACAGGCCCGTCCGGACCTTAACGCCAAGGTACTGGATCAGTTGGAAGCCGTCGCGGCGGAACTCCAGGCCCGGCCCACGCTGGACCAGATGGTCACCGGTGTCCGCCATGCCTTGGCCCAGGAGCAGCAGAAGACCGACGAGCTCTTGAACCGTATCGAGGATCGCCTCGCCAAGAGCCCGGACACGCAGGAATTGATCGCCCCTCTGCGTGAGGCTTTGACTTCACAAGCGCAGGCAACCGAGCAATTGGTGGCCCAGGCTTTCGAGCAGCGGAATCTGACGAGCGACCAGTTGGCAGAACTCAAAACACTTGTGCAATCCCAGCCGGGTGAAACCGAGACGGTGTTGCGTGATGTAGTCGGCCAAATGAATAACCACGGGGATCTCGACTCGGTACTCGCCGCGGTCAGGCAGATCGAGGCTGGCTCGGGAGATACCGAGGCGATGGACCTGCTCCGGGAACTTGCGTTGAAGCTCGAATCGGCGCCGACATCGCAACAACTCGCCGACGCCGTCGCGTTGGCTGTGACGGACCAACTGGACGGGACGCGCCCGCTGCTTGAGCAGATCGCAAGCACACTGGATAGCTCAGCCGAACAGGTCGAAACCGACCAGGTGTTGCTGGAACAGGTCCGGCTTGCATTGATGGCTCAGCAAGAAGCCGACGTGCGACTCGACCAGATCTACGACCTGCTGGCGTCGTCTAGTACCGGCGGCACGGACAGTGATGCGTTGCGACAGGTGTTGGGGGAGATCCGTACCAAGTCGATCGCGGGGATGGACGAGTTGCGTTCGACGATCCGAAGAGAGATCCAGGCCGGCCTGACCGAGCAGCGTATGGCGGTGGCGCGTAACACAAGACCCGCGCCGTCAATCGCCCCCCTGCCGGTCGCCGTCGAGCCCGCAGCCTTACCTAAGCGATCCCCCGATACGATCGTGCTGGCCGCGCCGCAGGAACAGGACACGATCCGAATCAAGCAGAACTCACGGGATGGCGGCGGCGCGCTGACCGACGTCGAACAGGCCTACCGCCTGGCGTTTAAGACCGACAAACCCATCACCCTGGGCGGCGGATCGATCGACACGGAGACCGGGAAAATCACCGCAGGACGCACACTCGACCCCACCACCGCGAAGGCCGCCGGCATCACCGACTGGCGTGACTGGTACCTCATGGACGACTTCGCCGAGCGGATGCGTCTTCAGCAGCAGGCTGCGAAATTCCACCACGGCCGGAGCGGTGACCTGAACATCATCGGCATCCCAGCCGAGGCGTCCGGGGCCACACGTGGGCTGGACACCACCGTGCCCGGCAGCGGTGGGTGATACACCGGTGTCTCTAGAAGCATCAGGAGGCTTGCAGCATTTCACCGGTAAGTCGTGCGGTGCCATTTAATAGATACAGCAATCGGGGGACAAATAGAGGCTTTGGAATACCGTGTGTGTGAGCGTGAAACAATGGCTGCCGGTTGGTTTGGCGCTATCCATGTTGTTGTCTACCAGCACCCTGCACGCGAAGACGGTTGAGTTTTCTGGGTATACCTGGGATGTTAAGAATGTCCGATCAGGTGGGCCTGGCCCAAACCGCTGGTCAGACAGCGCAGACAGTGTATGGGTCGATAGCGAAGGCAAACTGCACCTGACCGTACGCAAGATCGGCGGTCGCTGGAACAGTACAGAGGTCACCCTGCAACAGTCGCTGGGTCACGGCCGGTACGAGTTCATGCTGGAGACCGACACCGAGGCGTATGACCCAAATATCGTCGCGGGGCTGTTCACCTACCGCAACGATTCCGAAGAGATCGACATTGAGTTGACGCGGTTCGGTAATGCCAACAACCCAACGGGGTGGTACACCACCCAGCCCTATTTAAATCCGGGCAACCAGGACACCTTCAACCTGAACCTCGGGGGAAGTTTCACGACGCATCGCTTCGACTGGACGGCCGATGCTATCGACTTCCGCAGCCTGCACGGGCAATACACCGAGCCACCGAATCCAGGATTCATCATCAACCAGTGGCGATATACGGGGACCGACATCCCGCCGGATCTCAATGAGAAAGTCCACATCAATCTCTGGCAATTCCAGGGCCAGGCACCGGGTAACGGCCTCGAGCACGAGTTGATTATCAAGAGTTTCACATATACCCCCGAGGCGTTGATCGACCCGATCGAAGGCGACCTCGACGGTGACGGCTTCGTAGGGATCGAAGACCTGAACATCGTCCTCGGCGACTGGAATCAACAGGTCTCGCAGAGTAATCCGTTGGCCGATCCATCGGGTGATGGATTCGTCGGGATCGAAGACCTGAACCTGGTGTTAGGCAATTGGAACACAGGCACACCTCCGGGAACGTCGAGGGGTGACGCGACGGTGCCCGAACCGCAGATGATCGGTTTCTACTTGATCGGGTTCTTGATTTGGTTCGGCAAGGTCAGGCCAGGTCTACTTAACTCAACACACCTTCGATAGTGTGGCAGCGCCAATGGCGGCGGCGAAGTTGTCGGACTGGCCGACGCTGAGCGTCCACTTGGCTGGTGCGGCGCGGGTCACACCATCATTCGCCATCGCCTCGACCCGGTCCAGTGCCGGGGCGAAGATGTTGACGGTCCCGCCTACAAGGACGATGTGATCAGGCCGATACATCGCCAGAAGGATGCGGATGCCGCTTGCCAGTGCCGTGAGCGCCCGCTTCATGGTGGGGTGGGCGAACCGGTCTTCAGATTCAAACGGGACGCCGGCTGCTTCGAGAGTTCGGAAGCCGATGTAGGCCTCGAGCGCGCCCCGGCCCGCACCGGGTGTGACAGGTGCATCGGGATCACCGCCGGACACATCCATGTGTCCGAAGTGGCCGCTGGTGCCGCGTGTGATGATGACAGGCCGACCGTCGTCCAGGACCGCCCCACCGACCCCGGTGCCAAGCGACAGGTAAAGGCTCCTGCCGGGCATGGGGTTGCGTCGGTGTTCGCAGGCCGCCGCCGCGTTGGCGTCGGTTGCGGCGGTGACGGGGACGCCCAGCTTGAGCGTGTCCTCTATCCAGTTGGGGATCGACACGCCCGCCAGCGCCGGCACGTTCGCCGCCATCTCGATAACCCCCTCGGAATCCATCGGCCCGGCGATCGACACACCCACCGAACTCACATCGCCACGATCGAGCCCGGCCTGTTTCATCAGTGCATCGAAAGAATAACGGATGCTGTCCGAAAGCACCTCAAAGGATGGCATCTCGTGCGGATCGCCGCGCAAGGTGTATGGCTGTTCAACGCCTTGCACCAGCGCCATCTTCACGCTCGATCCGCCGATGTCGATGCCCAGCGACCAGCCGGGTGAGTTTGTTTGCATGAATCCGTCCGGTAGAAAATACAGGGTCGCATCGCCTTACCTGGTCAGGCCGGGGCCTCATCCCGCTTGGGTTCTGCCAGAAGATACCCGAATACAAACGCCATCACCGCACCGACCGGTGCGTACCAAGGCCAGGCGATGGGTATTTTCTTCGGTGCGCCCGCCGACTTGTCCAGCAGGAACGGCCCCTTCTTCTCGTTTACGATCTTGTCCCCCACCTCGTCGGTCAGTGGCTCTTTGGTGATCGGGTGCAGGTAATAGACCGGGCTGGCATCGAGGTCACGGATCGGCTTGCCGGTGGCCTCTTCTTTGATCTGTGGATACTCGATGAGTACTGCGCCGGTCTTCTCGTCGTAGTGATGGAAGTAGCCACGGTAAGTAATGCTCATCACGACCGCGATCCCGACAACCAACCAGCCGGTCTTCAATAGCCGCATATTACGCAACCGAGCGTCGAGTGTCCCGGCCGCCGCGATCACCCAAGTCACCAGCAACAAGCCCATCGCACCGCCGCACGCCCAGTACGCCCAGGGCTCGTGGAACCGCAGCGCGAACACAGCCATCACACTTATCGGCGCTCCCCAGACCAGGCCCCGCCCGTTGACCTTGATCGGCAACCACGCCAGCAGAAACGCCGCGAGCAACCCGCCGATGATGTAGCTGGCCAGCCCCAATGCCAGGTCCAGGATCGGCACGCCGGTCGCTTCCTTAAAACTGTTGACCACAAACGCCGCCAGGCACAACGCCAAGCCCCAGAACACAATCAACCAGCGAGACACCGTTACGACGCGCTTGGCCTCGGCCGGATCGCCGGTGATCGCCTCGTGTTCCTGATCCTTGGTCAGCCCCAGCTTGCGGGCACGAACCGGGAGGTAGACAGCGGATACGGTCGTCTGTGCCAATGCCGCCAAGATCGATGTCAATGATGAGATCGCTGCCGCGAAAATCCCCGCGATCACAAGCCCGGTCACACCGACGGGCATCTGTTGGAGGATGAAGATCGGGAAGATCTTGTCGTTCTCCTTCGCCGCCAACAGCGCGGCTTCACCGGCGAGCTTCTCGGGGAACACATGGTAGAACACAAACAGCCCCACACCCACCAGCAGCATCAGGGCCGCGACCGCCTCCGCCGCGTAGCTAGTCAGGATCGCCAATTGCGCGTTACCCTTGCTCTTGCAGGTAAACAAGCGTTGAGCCATCAACTGGTCAGTGCCATACGCGCCTATGTTGCCTACCACCACGGCAAACCCGGCCGCGGTCAGGGTGTATGGCGTTGTGAGATCGACTGCCTTATCCATATCGAACAGCTTAAACTTCTCGAATTCCGTGCCGACGGCACGGAACTGTGCAAACCCGTCGGGCAGCGCGCTGAGGATCACCCACAACGCCGCCAGACCGCCGGCCACAAACACCACGAACAGCATCGCGTCGGTCCAGACGACTGTGGCGATCCCGCCGAGCATCGTCCAGAGAACCGCGATGATGCCGATGATGATGATCGCCGACGCTAGGGGAGACAATCCCGTGTAGCCCTGTATCCAATCCAACGGTCCCGCCATGACCAGCGTAAGCACCAGAGCTGTGAGATACACCCGCGCGGATTGACCCAACAAGCCGCCGAGTGTGAACAACCCCGTGGTCACGCCCCGTGCGCCGCTGCCCAGTTGGTTGCCCATGTAGTCGTAGGGGCTGTAGATACGTTTCTGGTAGTACGCCGGGATCAGTATCCACGCGACGAAGACCCGTGAGAGCAGCCCCGCGATGATGCCCAGTTGCAGGTAGGTCATGTCCCCGGCAAAAGCAATCGCGGGCACGCCCACGAACGTCACCGCCGAGATGGCTGTGGCGATCATAGAGGCGGACACCGCGTACCACGGCAGCTTGCCGCCGCCGCGGAAAAAGTCTTCCATGTTCTCTTGCTTGCCGGCGAGCTTGACCCCGATGACGCTGACCAAGAGCAGGTAGCCCACCAGAACGACCCAGTCGATCGTGGTGAAGTGGCTGGACAGCGAGCCAGAAGGATCTGCTGTGGCGGCTAAAGTCATCATCCAGGTCATTTCGGTGGTCTCCGGTCCTCGGTCCTGAAAGAACCGTAACTCAGCATTGCCGGGCGACATGGCCCGACCTGGAAGCGATGTTTATATAACAATCGGCGCCTTGGCGAAAGGCGCATAAGAGACCCTAATTACTAAGAAACAGGGCATGGCTCCCGATGGTCTATTCTGAACGGGGAGGCACCGGGGCGCATAATCGATATGCATCCACTGGAATCTCAGGTGGCAGGCGATAGTGACCCGATCTTATGGCTGTTTTAAGCCCAGGCCCAGGGTGCTAATCAGTGCAACGCGGCGCACCGGACGAACGCCGGATCACCAACTCGGCCCGGAGGGTCTCACTTCTGAGTTGGTGGTTATCTTCCCCGAGGTACTTAACGACACCGGAGATGGCAGAGTGGCCCAAGTGCGTTAGGGGTTGACGCAGTGTGGTCAGTGACGGCCGTAGGCGAGCGGCACTCGGTGGGTCGTCCACGCCGACCACCGTCAGGTCCTGGGGGATGCTCAACCCGATCGTGCCCGCCGCCTGGTAGACATCCAGTGCGAGGTAGTACCCACCGGCGAACACGGCGGTGAGCCCATCTCCGCCGAGCATCCGGTTGAGTTTGAGCTTGTCATTCGCTCCCAGTTCCCAGCCGTCCACCTCAACGATCGGTCGGTCATGGTCGGCGATACCCAGGGACCGGCACGCTTTGATAAACCCGTCACGGCGGTCACGGTTGTTGGCGAACCTACTCCCGCCGATGACACAGCCGATCCGCCGGTGCCCCAGATGGAACAGATGGTTGACGGCCTGCTCGGCCAGGTCCACGTTATCGGTGTCGATTGAGGGCAGGCCGTCCCGCTCGGAACGTGCCCCGACTACAAAGATCGGGGCCTTGCTGGCGACGTGGTCGGCCAAGTCATCCAAATCCTGCGAGACGGGGTTGACCACAACGTAAGCGTGGAGGTCCTGGCGGTTGTCGCTCTCGTAGCCCAGCAGCAACAGATCGGTGTTGTATTCCATCGCTGCGCGGCGCATCCCCTCGAGGATCTGGTTGTGGTAGAAGTCCGCCAGCGAGGCGTCTGGGTGCAGGACAACGCCGACACGCAGCTTAGGCCTGACATCACGGTGGTTCTCAACGACGTAGGTACCCCGACCGCGGGTCCGCTCCAACAGGCCGACCGCCACCAATTCCTGCAGGGCGCGGTGGGCGGTAACAAGCGAGACCGACATCTGCCGGCTCAACTCTTTGGTGCTGGGCATCCGCTTGCCGGGTTGGTAGTAGCCGCTGTCGATCGCCTCGGTCAATGCCTGTTTGACTGATTCGTAAAGGGGCTGACCTGGGTGAGCTACGACCGGACCGATTTCTTTGTGCTGTGTGGTCATAAGTAAGCGCCAAATGAGAGGCCAGTTAATGTGCCTCGGTTTACATCAGGTCCGTACACACGGTCCCCGCATAATAGATCGATCCTCTGACTCGAACCTCAAAACGCCAACGGGAGCGATGTATTACATCACCACCAGTTCATGGTTATAAATGAAGCTTACACAAAACTACATCCGATGAACATTTCGAGACGATCTGCAAACTTCATCCGCCTCGCCTGTGCTCAGCCGTCTATCAAAGGGCTTTAACCACAGCATCCAACCGAGCGTATAACAACCAACTCATAATAATCTTATTATCGCCGCAGATACCTGTAATTGCAAGACAAATCTGACCCGTCACCAGAAGTCTGCAGGCCGGTTAATTTATTAATATCAATAACTTATGGCTGTTTTTCCGGACCTGGCCTGTATGATCTCCGAATATAAGATCTGGGCCGGGTGGTCTTGAGGTCAGGCCTGACCCGTGGACATCGGGCCTTTCGTCAGGAGATTTCCGGCCTCCTACGGCTGCGTAGGGGCCGATCGAGTTGGCTCATTGCCATGTCATGAGATATGAGACACAGTTGATCAAAGGCAAGGGGAGACAGAGATTTCAGGTTTCTGAGGCCACCCCATTCCAGAACGTGTCGCTGCTCGAACCAGCGATTAATGACCCCCAGACTGACATCTCAATCTCTGGCGCATCGTTACATACTCACCAAGTTTGTATGATAATCCTTCACCTACACACGGAGAGCCCATCCGATGGACCAGAATGATGCCGCGGGTGCAGTTGGAGTTATCCTGCTTATTCTCGCCACACTGGTGGGAATCGCAATTTTTGTGGTCTACATCGTGACCATCATCTGGTCTTACGGAGACGCCGAAAAACGCGGTAAATCCGGGTGCCTGGTGGCGATCCTGGTTGCGTTTTTGTCCTGGCCGTTGGGGCTGATCATCTGGCTGGTCGCCCGGCCAAACGACAAGCAGTAGACAGACAGCGAACAATCACATCTGTCTTGTCCGGCCGCTGGGGTTTCTAACAA
>JAJDCT010000080.1 GCA_029260695.1 Phycisphaeraceae bacterium | reverse complement strand
GTGGTGACCACGAAAACCCCGTCGCTGTCGCGCTGGAAGTCGATCATCCTGACACCGGTGCGGAGCGGCAGCTCGTTCGTCTTGCTCACATGCTCCCAGATGTCGATCAGTTCTTCTTTCTGATAAGTCAGCTTGGGCAAGCGGCCGTGCAGTGGCAGTTCGACCGGCTGGGTCATCACCATCTTCCGCCGGGGGTACCCCGCGACGGTCCCGCCGATGCGGTCTTCCTGCTCGATCATGAGCGACTGGATACCCAGTTCCTTGGCCCGCAGCCCGCAGGATAGGCCCGCCGGTCCAGACCCTACGATCAATAATTCTTCTAGGTGATCCCCGTTAGCTGCGTCCTGTGGATTCCCGTTAGAGCCGTGGTGCTCCCGCTTGCGTGCCACGGCTTCGGCCACCGCGGTGCCGTGGGTCACAGCCGTACGGACCAGCGCAAAGCCAGAGAGTTCACCCGCGACATAGAGCCCCGGGACGTTGACCGCTTCTAGATTCTCTTGCAGCGCGGGAAGGTCCTTGCGGTCGGCCAGGTCGCCCAGGGTCAATGCAATCCCGGCGGTCGGGCACGCATCGGCGCATCGGCCGTGACCCACGCAACGGGCACCATGCACGACCACCGCCTGACCGTGCAGCAGCGACAGCACACCCTCCTCCGGACAAGCCTTCACGCACGCGCCGCAACCGATACATTTAGACAAGTCGATGTCCGGGTACTGGAGCCTGGCCTTGTGACTGCCCCGCTCCTTGGCGTTGAGCCTCTCGCGATGGTTCTTGGCATATTCGCGGGCCTCTTCCCGCCGGCGCAACATCGACAGCACTACCAGTGCTAACACAAGTATCGGGGTTAATGCCAGGAACCAATTCATTACGAATAAACCTGGTGGGGACGCGCGGAACCGTCACGGGTCTACGAGGAGCAGAAGCATGTCCGATCCCACCGATCCGACGCGCGCCGCTCCATGAAGTTATCGGCACGGTTTATGCTTAACTACCACATCGCATCGGAACTTCAACCCCCTCGCCAAACGTGCTTTGCGCAAGGCCCAGCACACCGATAGCGTGTCGCCTGACATCGGCGACGTCATCGCTAAAGGACAGTTGGGCGAGAGGTTATAAATATACTTGCGGCGCATCATCGGGCAAACATCACCGAAACCGCCCTGTTATCACGGAAGGGATGCGCTTCATACGGACGGGTGGATGCCCTGATTACACTTTGTGGCAAAGGGGATTTGCCCAGCAGCTACGGGGAAAATCACTACACGAAAAAACCCTATAAACCAAGCATATTCCTCCCGGATAAACGATAATCCTAACGTGGCTCATCTGGATATGAATTCTTCTATGCATCAGAAAACTCGAAATCATCGTAGTGCCGACACGGACAATTTGACTGGTTACCGCACCGCGTGCCGACACGGCAAGATGTCCGGACCCGCCTGCAAATCAGCTCGATGGTCGTCGGCGTGTACAGGCTGTGTCGCAGTGCTGCTATTGCTACTGGCGTGTGGTGAGGAGGAACAGACACGCACATACAACTCACCTAAAGACGCCACGATCCCCGGGGCATCATCGAGCTTGGCGGGCGCGTCGATGATGGTCGATGCGGCTATAGAAGCACAGTCGTTTGAGTGGGACCTGCCGCAAGGGTGGCAGCAGGAGTCAGGCGGTGGCCCGATGCGCTTCGCGACCCTGACCGGCGGTGAGGCCGCGTCGAACATCACCGTCACGGTGGCGAAGTTGCCGTCACGGGCGGGGAGCCTGCTGGCGAACGTCAACCGCTGGCGGGGGCAGATGGGTCTGCCAGACATCGGGGCGGAAGGATTGGACGAACTGTTGCGCCCCCTGGAATCCGGCGCGACGCCCGGTACCCTGGTCGCTCTGTTGGGCCCGGACACGGCGGATACCCAGGGTGAGCAACAGCGGATGATCGCAGCGATATTCAAAAGCCAGGACGCGACATGGTTCTTCAAGGCGCGTGATGAGCTTGATGTGATAGCTTCGGCGGAATCCGAACTTTTGGGCCTGTTCCGCTCGGTGCGTTCAACGGCGACGGACCATGCCCATTCGCCACACCGAGCCGCTGAGGGCGGCCCACCCGTGATCGGTCCGCTGCGATACCAGGTACCGGACGGGTGGGTGCTGGACCCCCAGCCGCGCACCGCAAGGTTGGCGACGCTCGTGTTTAGCAGCGACCCGGCGTTGGGCGATCTTGCCATCACCCGGTTCCCCGGCGACGTCGGGGGTGAACTGGCCAACGTCAACCGTTGGCGTGGGCAACTGGGGCTGTTACCCGTGGCCGACCTCGCACAGCAAAATGTTTCCGAAATCCAGATCGGCGGGCTGCCCGCGAAGTCCTACCGATTCGCGGCTGGAGGGGATGACCCGATTCGTTCGGGCATCGTCGTGGCGTCTGTGATGCGCAACGGACAGTCGTGGTTCTTCAAGATGACCGGCCCCGATCAACAGCTAACGGACCAGATCGAGAACTTTCAACAGTTCATCGCTTCAATCCGGTTTGAAGGGAACTAGTGGGGCGGCCTCCAAATTACATGCGAGAATCTATCAAGGCCATCCTGAATCCTCTCGCCTCGTTGAAGTTGACCGTGGTGTTGTTAGCGCTGTCGATCGTGCTGGTTCTCGCGGGGACTCTTGCGCAGGTCGATCAAGGGATATGGGATGTGGTACACGGGTACTTCCGTAGTTTTGGGGTGTATATCCCGTTACAGATCTTCTTCCCACGCACCTATGAAATTCAAGCTGAGGTGCCGTTCCCCGGTGGGTACACGATCGGGGCGGCGATGCTGACCAACCTGCTGGCGGCCCACGCGCTGCGTTTCAAAGTAAAGGCCTGCGGCGTCGTGCTGATAGCCGGGCTTGTGTTGACGATGGCGGGTGGCTTGCTGGTGGCGTGGTTTCATAACAGCCCCGTGCCCGGGCAAGTCCTGGCACGCGGGGGCGGCTACCCCGGGGTCTTACCGTTGATGGCGCTGGGTTCGTTGATCTATAGCCCGCTTGTCATCGGGTGCGTCATCGTATTCGGTCGGCGAGGCGGGATCATACTCATCCATTCGGCCCTGATCCTCCTGCTGATCGGCGAGGCGGTCACCGCGGTGACGGCGATCGAGAC
>JAJDCT010000079.1 GCA_029260695.1 Phycisphaeraceae bacterium | reverse complement strand
GTTATTTTCTGTGGGCGTCCCATGCAGTATTCTGGTGGTCATTCTCGTCACCTGCGCCTATCTATCACCCCGGACGATACTTGCCGGCTCTGCATGACTGGATTGATCGGCAACACCCTTTGCAGCCCGGGTACCTCAAGTATCATGGCGAAATATTCCGCTTGAAGGCCTTCTTGGGCGCTGCCACTTGTCTGTCGATGCTGGTAGGAATGATCCCCGTCTACCGGTTGGCGAATTCCCTACAGCCACAAGACCCACGGTTCTGTCAAGGGTGTGGTTACGACCTGAAGGGGACGAAGGCTGCGGGCAGGAGTGAGTGTCCGGAGTGCGGGAGTAGGGTTTCGGGTCAAAGCCCGCTTGATAGTTGACGTTTCGCTTGAAGAGACCGCTAAATGCACTTTCACACATAGGTGGCGCGGTGAGCTTTTTATAGGCCCGATGTAACAGCCGCTCATTGCTTCTGTATTTCACAACTGATCTTCTCCCCTCATCATTGGGACTCTTAGCCCTTCGATTTCCTGCACCGGGGCACGAAAAACAATAAAATACGCCTCAGTCGTAAAATTCCTGTCATAATGGTCGTCCTGTGCCGTCTTCACTGGTAGCACGGCCCACCGCAAAGGGGTGTTTCAAATGAAAGAGCGACCGACATCTGTCACGGTGTTTGCGATCATCAACCTGGTCTTAGCGGGCTTGGGGGTGATCGGTCTGATCTTCTGGCTGATCGGTAAGCTGGGGTTGATACCGCAATCGCCACAGGAGAACCCCATATTGGAGGCCATGGAGAACAGCGCCGGGTATCAGTTGTTCACCGACATCACCACGGGTTTCGGGTTGGTGGTGACGATCTTTCTGATTGCGGCTTCGATCGGGATGTTCTCGCTTCAGCCTTGGGCCCGGAAGGTGACGATCGGGTGGGGGATCTATTCGACCCTGATCGTCCTGGTTGCTTTTGTGGTCAACTACCTGGTGCTGTTTGGCCCGCTGCTGGCGGACCTGACCGGCCCGGAGCGGATCGGCATCATCTTTGCGGTGATATTCGGAGCCGTGATCAGTGTCTTCTTCATCGGCTACTATCTACTCATGATATTCATGCTGACCCGGCCGCACGTGGTGGAGGCGTTTACGCCGGAGCATTATGACGACGAGTACGGCGCGTGGGATAAAGAACCATCGTCCGGAGGTAGTGAATCGTGAAGATCATCATTGGTGTGGTCATCGGGGTGGTGGTGCTAATCGTGGGGGTGGTCGGCCTTGTCGCGTTGATCGGGCCGGGGGCTTCGGGGGGTGGCGCCGGCTTCGGCACGGCGGTGAGGCTGGAACCGGTCGCGGTCGGCGAGCTTGTCGAGGTGGTTTCTGCGCCGGGTCAGGTCGAGCCGATGACGAATGTGGCGATCAGCGCCCGTGTGTCGGCGCGGATCGCTGAGGTCCCGTTTGCCGCGGGTGAGCGTGTGACCAAGGGTGATCCCGACGCAGACCCACCCGTGCCGGCGAGCGTGCTGCTACGGCTTGATTCGACGGACTTAGAGGCGCTATTGCGATCATCGCAGGCCCGGCGAGACGGGCAGGCGGCGCAGATCGAGGTCGAGGAATCGAGGATTGAAAGCCAGGCCGCCACATTGGACGGCACGCAGGCGTCGTTGGACGAGGCACGGCGTGACCTTAACCGTAACCGGGAACTGGTCGCCTCGGGTGATGTGAGTCAGTCGGCCTACGAGCAGGCGCAGATGCGTCACGACGAGTTGGATTCAAGGTACGCCTCGGCTCAGGCCAGCCTCGAAGCGTCACGCCGAGCGTTGAAGGTGGCGGGTTATAACCTCCAGGCCGCCGACGCCGACATCGAGCGTGCCAAAGATAATCTCAGCTACACCACGATCACCTCGCCGATCGACGGGGTGGTCACGGTCGTCAACGTCGAGCCGGGCGAGGTGGCGGTGACGGGGACCATGAATAACCCGGGCACGGTGCTATTGGAAGTCGCGGACCTCTCGACGATGCTGGTCGTGGCGGAGCTAGATGAGGCGGACGTCGCGCTGGTGCATGAGGGGCAGCCGGCGCGTGTGAGGATGCTGGCGTACCCAGACCGTGTCTTTGACGGGACGGTCCGATCGGTGGCGCTGTCGGCGACCCGGCTAGGCACGAAATTTTTCAAGACCGAGGTTCTTCTAGATACGAAAAATGAACACATCTACAGCGGCCTGACCGCCGACGCCGAGATCGAGGTCGCCCGGCACACCGAGGTGCTGACGGTCCCAAGCCAGGCGGTGCTGGGTAGGCCGATTGACGACCTGCCGGTCGATATCCGGGACAACAGCGAGCACGTGGACAAAGACAAAACAATCGTGACGGTCGTGTATCGGTTCATCGACGGCAAAGCGGTGGTGACCCCGGTGAAGATCGGCTCGTCGGACGTGACTCATACGGTTGTTTTAGCAGGCGTGGAAACGGGCGAGCAGGTGATCGTCGGGCCGTACAAGGTGCTCGAAGGGCTCAAGCATGACCAGTCTGTAAAGGACGAGCGAGAAGAGAAAGACGACATCGGTGGCAAGGGCGACGAGGCTGACAAGGACGATGCCGACGCGGACGGTCCGGGTCAAGGGGGCGAAACCTCGGAAGCCGAACAAGCCGAAGCAAACACCGATCCTGCTAACTGACGGACCACCGATGCTGATCGAGCTGAAAAAACTGACCAAGGTGTATAAGGTCGGCGTCGATCGCGTCCATGCCCTGGCCGGTGTGGACATGTCGGTCCGGGAAAACGAGTTCGTGGCGATCATGGGGGCGTCCGGTTCTGGCAAGAGCACGATGATGAACATGTTGGGCTGCCTGGATCGTCCCACCGGTGGGTCTTACAGGCTCGCAGGGGAACTGACCAGCCGCATGTCCGGTGCGGCACTTGCACGGACCCGCAACGAGCGGATCGGTTTTGTCTTCCAGTCGTTCGAGCTGATGCCCAGACTCAGCGCGCTGGCCAACGTCGCGCTGCCGTTGACCTATTCAAATACCGGCTGGCGTGAGCGGCGGGCGAGAGCGATGGAGGTGCTCGGACGGGTCAACCTCAAGGACCGCGCCAAGCACCACCCCAACCAGCTCTCCGGCGGGCAGAAGCAACGGGTCGCCATCGCGCGTGCTTTGATCAACAACCCCAGCATCCTTCTCGCTGATGAACCGACCGGCAACCTCGACTCCAAAACCAGCCACGAGATCCTCGACCTCTTCGTCCGGCTTCACGAAGAGGGGCAGACCATCATCATGGTGACCCACGAGCGCGACGTCGCGGCCCGTGCTCGGCGGATCGTCCGGATGAGTGATGGGCTTATAGTTTCGGACCTCCCGGCCGATCAGGACGAAGGCGTGCGCGAACTGCACCTGGAGGTGTACGCAAACGCCGTGGGGCCCGCGGCCACGACCCCCTACGTCGATGACGCC
>JAJDCT010000078.1 GCA_029260695.1 Phycisphaeraceae bacterium | reverse complement strand
TGGGCCTTCTCCTTGTCGAGCATCAACCGGGCACGCTTAGTAGCGTCCATGTCCAGGTCCAGATGGGTGCGGTCGTGCTCCATCTGTCTAGCGCTCTCATCGAGCTCGCGTTCGCGCTTTTCAATCGTGGTCAGACGGGACTGCACGTCCTCGTTGGCCTGGCGTTGCCACTGCCGCAAACTTTCACAGCGCTGCTGCAACTCGTCCAGCAACGTCGCGGCATTCGGCAAGCCGGCGGGCACGGTAGCCGGTTGGGGCTGAGTGAGGGCTGGGTCGGCCTTGAGAACCGCAGCCTCGGTAGCAGCCGCGGTGGGCCGGGCTGGTGCCGCTGAGCGATGCTTGGATTGCGACTTAGTCTTGAGCTTGGAGATTTGGGGTGTCTTACCCGCCTTGCCTTCGCTCTTCCGCTGCTTCCGCTTGGCCATAGCCATCTCCCTGGTATAAGAAAAAGTGAGCTATCTGATTTATCGTGTTTTCCCGCACCGGTCTTCATGTCTGGTTACGCCGGTCATACGGCCTAGACCCACTGCAGCCCGGGGAACTCCCGTTACAGTCCCCGGCCCGATCCGCCGATAACAACATTAGCCGCGTGCCCCGTCTTGAGAACGGTCAAGCCGGGCGGCGGGTTCAGGGAGGCCGACATGGATTCGTATGACATACCGATCGAACAGCGTGGCGACCTGGCGGTCTTGGCGGTCGACAAACCGATGCTGACCAGCCTGGAGGCGGACCACCTGCTTGGGACCCTCCGAGCCTACCGAGAGCAGACCGGGTGCGTCCGCTTCGTGATCGACATGGCCGGCGTCGACTTTATCGACTCGGCGTGCATCGGGTCGCTGGTGACGTTCCTGATCGAGATCGACAAGAGCGGCGGGAAGCTGATGCTTGCGGGCTGTCAGCGGAGTGTCGAGGAACTGCTGAAGATCACGGGCCTGACCACCCACATCCCCCTGATCGCATCGGTCGATCAATTGGATGATGGCACCGATCCGGCAGAGCATGCGGCGTAATACGGGACGACTCGGAGCCGAGCCATGAGGATCAGACAAGCCGCCATCCCGTGCCTCGCGATTGCCTTCTTCGTCCTGGTCGGGGGTTGTGACAACAATCAATTCGACGAATCCAAGCTGTATGTGGGCATGGATCGCTCGGGCATCATCGCCCGGTTCGGCACACCGGACGCCCGCAAATCCCATGGCGAAGTGGAACGGCTGACCTACC
Organism: Phycisphaeraceae bacterium; assembly: GCA_029260695.1. Classification (GTDB taxonomy): domain Bacteria; phylum Planctomycetota; class Phycisphaerae; order Phycisphaerales; family Phycisphaeraceae; genus JAJRRS01. The sequence continues at coordinate 4,876 of JAJDCT010000078.1, read as the reverse complement.
AAGACGGGGAAAACTACCAGTACCTGCTCCTGCTGATGGACGGGAAGCTGACGGCTTGGCACCACGACCGCATCTTCAAGGCGAATCGCTTCTCGAATGTACGGGGCCGTGATAATCGCGGCGCTTCGGCCCGATAAGCCTGCCCCCGCGCGAAGCAGGCCGTACACCCTCCCAACCGCCGAACACAGATACAGTAAACCAGCCCGGCCAAACCGCTACGGACACGCGGTCGGCCTACCGTGATCTGCACACAGGAGACGCCATGGCCAGCAGGACAATGACCTTTGGATCTTGGAAACGATGGCTGGGCGACGCGGTGGCGCTGCACCTGACCCCAGGCGAGCTGGGCCTGACCACGACCCAGGTCCGCAACCTGGTCAAACGCAAGAGCCTGCCGGTCCATTCATTTAAAATCCCAGGCGGCGCCGTGATCCGCATGGTGAGGCGCAGCGATCTGGACATGGTCAAGGCCAGCATGACACCGCCCAAGCTCAGCGACCTCGCCGCCGCGATGCAGATCATGGTCTCGCAAGGCTAGGGTGCTACCCAGACACATCTCACCCGTTTAGCGGGCGATCGCAGATCGCCGAGGCTGTCGCTTGGCGTAACCCATGCCCGACCACAGACGCTAACATACCCACGATGACACGCTTCACCCACGCCACCCTCCTGCTGTCCCTAACGATCTGCGCAGGCTGCCACCACGCCGGCACCATCCCAACCGGTTGGCGCGGTGATCCGATCTCGCTTATAGACAATCAAGAAACCCAGCCCAACGCTCCGGCACACAACGGCCTGGGCAACGGCAACGCCAGCGACTCACCCGCCCAGCTCCAGGTCTTCATCTGCTACGGCAAAGTCCTCTCCAACCACACCGCGCTGCGCCTGAGCGCACCGGGCAAACAAACCCTGATGTGGGACCCCGGCGGGACATACCAGCAACACGACCCATCCCGTGCTCGGCGACACGACGTGCTGACAACAAACGCCGCCACGGTCAACGAATGGTGGCGCTACCGACGTGACGGCTGCCTCGAACCGGTCATGGAGGTGTTCCAGTGGTCACTCGACACCGACCAGGCCCAACGCCTGCACGCCATACTGCTTGAACGCCAGGACCCCGACGACCCAACACAATCATTCGAGCCCGACGCCGGCGGATTGCAGTGCTCCAACCGGGTCAGCGAATTCCTGATGCGCTTCACCGGTGATCGCCCCGCAGTGCCGCGGAAAATATTCTGGCCACACGAACTCGGCGAACACCTCTGGACACAAAACCCCGACAGCGTGATGGTCTTCCGTAGTGACGGGGGCAGTTATCTATACCGGCGCGACTCGACCCCAACCCCCGCCCAATAGCACAACAGCCACGCCAGCCCGCACCGGCTATAGCACGCAGGCTGACATGCCCATCGAAGCGCCGCCAATGCGCAGCGTTATTGCTGATTTCGACGGATAGACTCTCAATTGCGGGACGAACCCGTATTCCGCTATCGGCCTGGCGGGGTTATGGCTTATCATAGAGATGAAGCCAAGCCGGCCTGCGACACCGTGGGGAAACCACCATGAAGCGCAAGTACATCTTCACATACCCGTGGTGGATACGGTGGTTGTTCATCGGCATGCCGACCTTATTTGCCATCGGCTGGAGTTTGCCGCTCCTGCTGACACCACACGACCAGATGACAATCGAAGAGGTGAACACCCACGCCGCCGGGGTGATATTGGGTCCGATCTTTGTCGCGCTGATGGCGGCATTCGCCTGGGTATTTGATGGCGAACGATTCATCCTGCGGTCGCACAGCCTATGGTACCGGGGCCGCTTCGGACGACGACGTATCTGTTACGACGACATCACGGGTGTCCGCTTCCTGGGCTGGCCCTACCTCGGTGGGTTCGTAACCATCAAGAGCGCCCACGGCAAGATCGAGTTTGGCATGGGCATCAGGGCGGCCGACCATCTGTTGTGGCAGCTACACCGCCGGCTTATCAAGGCCGGACTGTCCGACCTGTTGGCGACCAAGGGTTATGTCCGAGCCCGGCGGTCCGGCGAGATAGCCCGGTGCATGTTGATGTTCTGCCGAAGATGGCGGCGCGGAAGCCTTCTGCTCGCGGTCGGCGTGCTTCTTGGATCTGTCCTGGTTGGCCTCGCAGTGCCGATCCCCTCGACCGTCGTACCGTGGCTCCAGCGCGCGATGGCGGTCGCAATCGCGCTACAGATCGCCGTGATCCTGGTTTTTCTTTTTGGCATCGTGGGTCATGTGATTGCCATCAGAGCCTGCGTCCGCGCGGCGAAGCCACAGGCTCTGCGGCTCCCCTGCGGTCAAATCACAGCCCAAAAAGATCGGGTCATCCGGCTGCGCCGTTGGACGTTGGCCAGCGCCTTGCTGCTAATCGTCGTACCAGCCGTGGTCCTGTTTTTCTTGTGGGGACCACGGGCGCGGGCTATTAGAAACCTCCAAGACGCCGGGGCGGTCGTCGAGGTCATGCCGCCGTTCATGACGGATGAGTATAACTCGGTCGATATCACCTCCGACGTCAAAGACCCGACGCTCTTGCCGCCTCTCGCCCCGCTTAGTCCGCTTGATTCTGTGGGTGTCGCAAGCGCAAACATCACAGACGACGATCTGGGCCGTATCCTCACGGGGACGGATATGTACCGGCTATACATCTGGGAAACCCCGCTGAAGGGCAGCTTTCTTTCTTCGCTGGACTCGGCGAAAACAATGGGCACCTTGGTCATACGCAGAACCGCCTGCGAAGACAGGCACCTTGCCCACCTCAAGAAACTCCCCGAACTACGCACGCTCCTTTTCAGCGAGTCACCGATCGGCGATGAAGGGTTAAGGCATATCGGGGCGGTGAGTCAACTTGAAATCCTGCACCTGACCGGCACGAAAATAACCGGCAGCGGCTTGGCCCACCTCAAGGGCCTTGCCGGTCTTGAGTTGCTGCTTCTGGACGACACGGATGTCAGCGATGAAGGGCTTGCGCACCTCGCCGGATTAACCAGGCTTGTAAATCTTTCGTTAAGAAAGACGGCGATAGCCAGCGGTGGTCTTATCCATCTCAAAGACCTCGTCCGCCTCAAGACCCTGAACCTGAAAGAAGCCGGCGTCACCGACGACGGTCTGCGCCACCTTGCGGGGCTTTACGCGCTTGAGAGCTTATACCTATCGGATTGTGCGATCGACGGCTCTGGATTCCAACACCTCGGATCACTAACCGAACTGGCCACTTTGGAGTTGATCAATACCCAAATCCTAGATGAACACCTGCGCCACGTCGGCACGCTGCTCGGCCTCACACAATTAAACCTCCACGGCGCACCCATCACCGGCGATGGCTTACGGCACCTGCGCCCGCTAGATCAATTGTGGCAGTTGAACCTGGGCCAGACAGGTATACGTGACGAACACCTGGCTCACCTGACAGGCCTGAAAAACCTGACGTCGCTTAGCCTGATCGGCACACAGGTGACGGACGACTGCATCAACATACTCATCCAGATGGAGGAGTTGAGCTCTGTTTACCTTGAAGATACCAAGGTGACCGAGGCGGGGTACGACCGCTTGCGCGAGGAACGGCCCATGCTGTGGACCGAACACAACCAACCCAGATGGGGAAGCTACGGGCCCCTCGGTGGCTACGGCCTCCCCGGCGGTGGCTACGGTTACTTCGGCCCCTCCCAACCGTATAACCCATAAGCCACAATCAATACCGTACCGCACACAGCCCCGCTACTCCACCTCCCCCACATCCACCTCATCCCAATCAATATCGCTCACGGCGTTGCGGTATTCGGCAAGCGCTTGGCGTGCTCGGTCCAGGTCGTGACGCCAGACCATGATCTTTACCTCACCGAATGTCTCGGCACGAAACCCCGCCGTCAGACCGCCTTCCGCAACCGCGTCGATGCCACGGTCTTTCAGCGCCGATACGATCATCGCCGCTTGCCCCTCGTTAGGTGTGGAGATCAATGCTTCCAGGTGGTCCGTATTCGATGCCATGGTTACTGTCTCCGTGACAAGTATTGAGTGTGATCCATCAAAGTATAACGGCCTGATTGCTTGGGTTTGACTTCATCATACGTCCAAACCAGAGCTATGAAGGAGGGGCTTTCTGTTGAAATTGCTGTATACCTGTAGAATTCCATCACAATGAAGCTGGCCGACGGATGGATGTAAGAGTATACGCTCACTACACATAGTGGGGCACACGAAGAAGTGTTTCCCGCCTGTAATCCCCCTGCCAGTCGGCCGATAAGGATGATATGAATACACCCGCACACCACCAACCCAACGGCATACACCCCGACCCCCACACGCCTGACGGGCAGCCGGCCGGGCCGTTGAACCAACAACACTTCGAGGCGCTGCGCAGCGCAAAAACCAGGCGGGCTAAGATCGATTTCGCGATCGGTGTCGCCACATTCAACGGCTGGAGCATCGGCATATTCGCGGCACTGTCCGCGCTGTTCCTGCCGTTGTCGTTCAGCCTCCTGGGGGTCTTCATCACACTGGGGCTCGGCGCGGTGGCGTACCACGAATTCAAAGGCCGACGCTTGCTGCGGGCATTGGATCTGAGCGGGCCTCGTCTACTTGGATTTAATCAGATCGGTTTCGGGGCCGTGATCGTGATCTATTGCATCTGGAATCTGATCGTCGAGTTCGCAGGACCCGGCGCATACGCACAAACCATCGAACAGCACCCCGAGTTGTCAGAAATCCTCGGGTCGACCGACGGGTTGGTCCGCATGATCACGGCTCTGGTCTACGGCACGGTGATCGTGCTGACCATCCCCTACCAGGCGCTTATGGCTTGGTACTATTTCAGCCGCAGCAAACACCTGAATTCTTATATAAGCCAGACCCCT
>JAJDCT010000077.1 GCA_029260695.1 Phycisphaeraceae bacterium | reverse complement strand
AGCCTCGACCAGATCGGCCCGTTCACACGCACGGTCGCCGACACGGCGCTGCTGCTGAGGGTGATGATGGGCCACGACCCGCTGGACTCGACTTCGGCCAGCGTTTCGGTGCCCGCCGACATCGACCAAGTGGACGAAGCGCCTAAGAATCTGCGGATAGGGATCGCCCGGGAGTACATGTCGGACTCGAACGACCCGGCGGTGGCTGCCGCGACGCAAAGGGCCATCGAGATCTACAAGGATTTCGGGGCCGAGATCGTCGAAGTGGACCTGCCGCATACTGAATACGGTATCCCTGTTTACTACATCGTCGCCACGGCCGAGGCGTCTTCGAACCTGGCGCGGTACGACGGGGTCCACTACGGGCATCGGACCGGTAAGGCCGAGGATCTGATCGACCTGTACTGCCGAAGCCGGGCCGAGGGTTTTGGGGACGAGGTTAAAAGGCGGATCATGCTCGGGACCTACGCGCTTAGTAGCGGGTATTACGACGCCTATTACAACCGGGCGTTGAAGGTCCGTCGGCTGATCAAGAATGACTTTGACGCTGCGTTTGAACGGTGCGATGCGATCCTCTGCCCGACCACGACGGCCCCGGCGTTTAAGATCGGGGAGTTGGCGGACGACCCGCTGGCGATGTACATGAACGACGTCTACACGGTCAACTGCAACCTGGCGGGCAACGCCGGGATCAGCCTGCCCGGCGGAACGGCGACGGTTGATGGCAAAGAGCTTCCGGTTGGGGTCCAGCTGTTAGGACCTTCGTTTGATGAATCCAGGCTGTTGAAGATCGCCAGGGTCTTCGAGGCCGCCACCGATCACCACACCCGTCGGCCGGGGATGTGACGGGAACCCTTTTCGACTCACCCTCACCGCAAGGAGCTTTAGGTGATGGCCAAGAATGACCAGCCCTACATCGGGATTGACTTAGGCGGCACGAATATCCAGGCCGGGCTGCTGTCCGGAGAGAAACTTCTGGCGACCGACCGTCTGAAGACCAAGGCCGACGGCGGCGAGGACACGGTGATCAAGAGGATCGCCAAGGTCGTCAGCTCGGTGCTTGAAAAAGCGGACGTGAAGATCGATGACGTCGCGGGGCTAGGGATCGGAGCACCCGGCGCGGTGAATCACAAGAAAGGCGTGGTCATCAACGCGGTGAACCTGCGTTGGACCGACTTCCCTTTAGGCAAGGCGCTTGAGAAGGAGATCGGTTTGCCGGCCGTGGTGGACAACGACGTGAACGTCGGGACCTGGGGCGAGTACATGGCCGGGGCCGGCAAGGACTACGACGAGCTGATGGGGATCTTCGTCGGTACGGGTATCGGTGGCGGTTTCGTGCTCGGCGGAGAGCTCTATCACGGTGCCCTGATGACCGCCGGGGAGGTCGGCCACACCGTGATCAACGCCGATGCCCCGCTTGGCCGACGCACGGTCGAGAACCTCGCCAGCCGAACCAATATCGTCAACCAACTCAGGCAGCTGATCCTGGCGAACCACCCCAGCATCATCAGCGAGTTAACCGGTGACGACCTGGACAAGGTCCGCTCAAAGGTGCTGGCCGAGGCGTTCAACCAGGAAGATGATTTGGCGATAGAGGTTATCGGACACGCGGCACACTACATCGGGGTCACCATCGCCAATGCTGTGACCCTGCTGAGCCTGCCTTGCGTCGTAGTCGGCGGCGGCTTGACCGAGGCGCTCCAACAAGACTGGATTGAGCTAATTCGTGATGTTTTCGACGAATACGTCTTCCCTCCGGGGCTTTCTAGGTGTAAGATAGTGGCGAGCAAGCTGGGCGACGACGCCGGGATCATCGGGGCCGCTCTGCTCGCTAAACAAAGGCTGGAGAAAGACTAGAGTTATCCACAATCTGGTAAACTGGGTAAAGTTTCTGCTTGATGTTGGAGGTCACTTCAATTAAAAAGTGGAGGTTGGATTCTCTATAAGTCGAGTATTTAGCTATTAACACGCTTTCTCCCCTCCGCCCCGTTGTCGCTTCGGCGACAGCGGGGTTTTTTTGTTCACCTATTAACCTACGCGGGGTTGGGAAAGTCCTCCGTGAACCTGCGGGGACAGTGGAAAGGCCCACCCTGGCGAGATCAGCTTGGGTAAAGGGTCGAGACTGTGACCCCGGGCAGGATTCCAGGATCGTCCTCCGACTCGCTTAGCCCGGTTTCACCTTATCTATCGCGTTGTACAACCGTTTAGCCCGGGCGGTAGCCCGGAGTATGCCGCGTGGCCGTGGCGGCTAAACATCACCTGCTACGGTTAAAATAAAACCGCTCTAGCCCTCGAGGCGAGCGACCTTGATGATCGATGGTTGCTCCCCAGGGTCGGCCTTGCCGATGGTCTGAACCACGTCCATGCCGTCCACGATCTTGCCAAAGGCGGTGTATTGCCCGTCGAGGTGTTGGCAGTTCTCACGGGTCAGGCAGATGAAGAACTGGGACCCGGCCGAGTCGGGGTCCTGGCTGCGTGCCATCGACAGCACGCCCGGCTGGTGTTCGCGGTCGTTGAACTCGGCCTTGACGTGCCAGCCGGGGCCGCCGGTGCCATCTCCCTTGGGACACCCGCCCTGGATCATGAACCCGGGGATGATCCGGTGGAACTTCAATCCGTCATAGAAACCCTGGTCCAGGAGCTTCAGGAAGTTCTCGGCGTGGCCGGGGGCGACGTCGTCCCATAGCTCTAGGGTCAGTTCGCCTTCACTGGTGGTCATCTTTACTTGGGGGTAATCAGGCATGGTGGTCGGGTCTCGGGGTTTGGGTATCGG
>JAJDCT010000076.1 GCA_029260695.1 Phycisphaeraceae bacterium | reverse complement strand
GACAACGACCTGGGCATGGTCCGCTGGGCCGGGCTCGGCGTCGCCATGGAAAACGGTTGGAGCCAGCTCAAGCAGATCGCTGACGTCATCGCACCCGCCAACGACGACGACGGCGTCGCGGCCGTGCTGAAAAAATATGTCCTGTACCGGGGATAACCGCGAAGGCGCGAAGAGCGCGAAGAAATTAGCCGCGAATGAACGTAAATGAACGCGAATATGCGTCAGGCGTTTCATCCTCAATCTCCCATTTGTGTTTATTCACGTTCATTTGCGGCCTATTCCTCTTGCGGTCCTTTGCGCTCTTCGCGACTTCGCGGTGAAATTCTTCCCCCGTCAGGCGTGCGGTGTACAGGGTGGCCCGAGATTTGATATAGGCGCGGTCCCGGGGCACAATGACGGGTTATGTCTATCAAAGCCGCCATCGTCGGGCCCACCGGGTACACAGGGTTTCACCTGATCGACATCCTGCTGCGCCACCCCTCCGCGCAATTGACGTACCTCGCCAGCCACCGTGACGAGTTGCCGGACATCCGCGACGAGTTCCCCGCATTGCTTGGAAGGCTCGACGAAGACATCGCCCAGTGTCGGCCGATCGATCCCGGCGCGATCGCTGACCAGGCCGACGTAGTGTTCCTCGCGCTCCCACACCGCGCGGCGATGAGCTACGCCCCCAAGCTCCTGGACGCCGGCCTGCGGGTCATCGACCTGTCCGCGGACTACCGGCTCGCAGACGCCGCGCTCTACGAACGGGTCTACGACCAGCCCCACGTCGACACCGACAACCTCGACGAAGCTGTGTATGGACTCCCGGAATTGAATAGAGATCAACTTCCGGGGGCGATGCTCGTCGCCAACCCTGGTTGTTATCCCACGACCGCGGCCCTTGGGATCGCGCCGCTGCTGTCGCACAGCCTGATCAAGCACTGCCCTATCATCATCAACGCCGCCAGCGGAACCACCGGCGCAGGCAAGAAACCCAGCGAACTCCTCCACTTCCCCAACCACAACGAATCATACCTCCCCTACGGCATCATCGGCGGCCACCGACACCAACCCGAGATTGAGCAGACCCTCTCCCTGGTCGCCGGCAAACCCATCCACACCCTCTTCGTCCCACACCTCCTCCCCATCGACCGGGGAATCCTCGAAACAATTTACCTCGAACCCACCGACCCCGACGTCACCGAGGACGAACTGTTCGAAGCCTACGAAGACACCTACGCCGACGAACCTTTTGTGCGGGTCCGCGAAGGCCTGCCCAACCTCAAGCACGTCACCGGCACCAACTACTGCGACATCACCGTCCGACTCACCCGCCAAGGCGACCGGCCAACAATCGTCGTCTTCAGCGCAATAGACAACATGATCAAAGGCGCCTCCGGCCAAGCCATCCAAAACATGAACGCGGTGTTCGGGATCGATGAGACGACGGGGTTGGTGTAAGTTTTATTGGGGTCGTCTACATTAGGCGGAAAGTAAATAGATGAAGAAAACATTCGAAATCCTCAAAGTCAGGCCAACGATTCATATTTCCCTTACGCGAGACTCAGTTTCTGCTGGCGATGATTGCCATGCACCTCACGAGAAGATTGTTTGCGTACATTCGTTTCTTGACCCAGAAGCCTTGGCTAGGGAGGTCTCTTCGGGATACCTGCCTAGTATCAACGGAGTTAATCATTCTTGGGTGTGTGTTTTGAATGACACTAAGATTGCGGAGATTAAGACGTCGATGGTTCAGCCTTTAGTGCATGAAGTTGAATTCAAGGATGAAAATTATATCCACTTTGTATATATATCTTCCAAGTGTTGAAGGGCAAGGTGGAGTGAATTGAGTGTCTGTGAAACCCACCAGTTCTGAAAAATGATAAGAGCATTTAATCGAATTTGTGCGCTCAACATCTGAGATTTGCGGGTGCGAGAAAAGGGGATAAACCCCTGTTTGGGAAAGAAACTCTGTGGAATACCGCTCAGATGCAGTCCCGCCCGCTGGAGCGGATGGGTTTTTGGTGGGGCGTGTGGCAGGGTTTGGGGATGGGACAGGCTTGGTGCGGTTGGTTTCATGTTGTGGGTTCGACTTACGGGGCGTGGCTGCCGGGAGGAGGCTCAAAGGGGTCGGGAGTCTATACGGGTATTTAACCGGCGTCGCGCGCACAATTACGGCCGTTCGCCGGCCAAAAAATGCTGCGAGGCACACATTTCTTTAGCCGCCGTGTCGACTCGACTTACAAGAGAACCCGCCAACCAATCGACCGACCATGTGCGCGCAATCGCGTCGTTTCCCACAAGGGTGGAGGCGCGACTTTTTGTTTCGTGTCTGCCGACAACCTCACGACGGCGATCGTCAGCTACCCTGAGCATCCAAAGATTAGCAGGACCGGGACTCGAGGGCTGCCCCCACGGAAAGGCACACTCAAAAGGTGTGTCCGGTGACGGGACGTTGTAGCGGATCGCCCCGGCCAGATGACGGATACCCAGGACGCGGACTCGACCCGGTCCCGCTGCACCCGCGCCTGCCGTTACCGCCGGGACCTCGTGGGGTCTTTAGATTAGCAACTTCAACCGCCAGGACGCGGAGGAAGCCAAAGGAAACAGAAAACAAGCATTGACCACAGAGGCACAGAGACGCAGAGAAGATCAAGGCGTGTGTAACAGTGATAAACGCTGATGAACGCTGATAAGGCCTTTTGCTTAGCGGCTTGGCCTAGCTCTTCATCACCGTTCATCCGCGTTCATCACTGTTTCAATTCTTGTCTGTCTCCGCGCTCTTTGCGCCTTGGCGGTAAATCTCCTATCCGCTACGCCTGGGATTCCACTTCTTCATAAACCGATCCCCATCGATCTTCCAGTCCTCCCAGCCACAATGTCGGTAGAATCCGATGGCGCGGAAGGTCTCGTCGGGGTCGGTGGTCAGCCAGATCTCGGCGTGACCCTGATCAAACAGCCAATATTCGACCCGGGTGAGCAACGCCCGGCCGATGCCCCGGTTTTCGTATTCATTGAGCACCGCGATCACCCACATCTCGGCATTAGAACGGTTGCCCATCGCAAAACCCACGACCCGTCCATCAATCTCACACAGCCAACCCTTGTGTGTGGATTGGATCATGCCGCGGACAGACGCATGCGTGATGCCCATCTGTGTCATCTCGGCGAGGCCGTGGTCGTTGTGCCAGGTCGCAATACGGACATCAAAGATGGCCTGTATGTCATCGGACTCGATGACACGGAATGTAGGTTGTTCATCGGGCATGTGTGACACCACCGCTTCCTAGTGGAACGCTTCGAGGGGTGCATGACATGTGCGGAATGAAAGCTAATTAACCGGCAGCGGCCTGGGGGTCGGCGGATGGCTTAGGCGCGGGCTTGGAGCCCTCGGACTTGTCCCCCCCGGACTTATTTCCCCCGGATTTACCGCCCTCTGATTTTGCGGCCGCCGTACGGTCAGGGGCCAGGACCATCGTCGCACGTCGGCCCATCATCTTCGGCTCGGATTCGATCTTGGCGACGTCGGCTAGCTGATCACAGATCTTTCGCATCGACGCCAACCCGAGATTACGGTGCGCCATCTCCCGGCCACGGAAGAGCATGGTGAACTGGACCTTGTCCCCATCGACCAGGAACTCGCGGGCCTTGCCCATCTTGATCTCGAGGTCGTGGATGTCGATCTTGGGGCGAAGACGCATGCCCTTCAGCTCGCTCTGCTTGGCGTGGCTACGCGCCTTCTGCTCTTTCTTTTTCTGAGCGTACTTCCACTTGCCGTAGTCCATGATCTTGCAGACCGGCGGCTCGCCCTTGGGCGCCACCTCGACGAGGTCCAGCCCCGCGTCTTTGGCCATACGTTTAGCGTCCTCGACATCGACGACACCCACAGGGTTGTCGTTTTCGTCGATCAGACGGATCGGTGAGATACGGATCAGGTCGTTGATGCGCAGGCGTTTGCCGGATTCGCGCGGTTCGGGTCGGAATCGTCCTCTAGCGATGGGAGGGGCCTTTCGGTGGGGTTACTTCAATCAAACGTATGGCAACGGCGATGAACCGGGCCGTGATATGCCAGGGGCCGCGTCTGGGAAACGCTCCCAAATCACCGAGACGATCTGTCGGGGCGCAGTATCCACGCCCCAGCCAGTCGAAACCCTGACCAACAACCCTACAGGTTATCGCTACCGGCCCCCGTCAGCAAGGCCCGGGCACGCCAGGCAAGGGATTTATGCACAATTCCAGCCGGCCCGGCTCTATCCCCAAGCCTGTCCGCGGTGCTCGACCCCCAATTGGGCCAAGGTCGCCGTCAGTGGGGGGGTATTCGGCTCTCAATTGGGTATATGAGGCAGATGGGCCCATTCAGAGGTGCCGCACCAGCATCAGGAGCCAGTATGCGAAAGGAGCGACGACCACCGGTGAGTCGATGATGTCCAGCACCCCCCCAAACCCCGGGATGGCCCTGCCCGAATCCTTGATCCCGGCGTCCCGCTTGAACAGGCTGGCCACCAGATCGCCGAACTGGCCGATTGCCCCGAGAAGCAGCCCGGCAGGGAAGACGAACCATAGGGGATAGATCACCTTCACAAACTCACGGTCGGCGTCGTGCCGGACCCAGTACCCATTGATCCCGTAGCGGTTACCCAGGGCCGCCAAGGCCGTCGCCAGCACAGCGGACAGGAGCATCCCACCGATCAACCCTTCCCAGGTCTTTTTCGGGCTCAGCCAGGGGATGAGCTTGTGCTTGCCGATCGCCAGCCCGGTGAAGTAGGCCCCGATGTCGCAGGCCTTGGTGATCCCGATGACCGCGATGAGCGTCCACGCCGAGTGCCAGGAGCGGATCCCCATAAGGTAGCCCGGCAGTACGCCCAGATAGACAAAGGTAAACATCCCGGCCGCGGCGGCGTGGATCGCGCCTTCGGTCCGGCCCTGTCGGCTGTGGATCACCAGCGTCGCCAGGAACAGCCCCGCCATCGCCGTGCCGTAGATCGCCACCGCGGTCTGCGAGCCCAGCCCGTGGGGGATCGCGTAGAACAGCAGGAGCCCTAACAGACCGCTGAGAACAATCACCGGCGTATCAATCGCCACACCCTTGGCACGGAAGATCACGCACAACTCCCTCGATCCCAACACCACCAACCCCGCGAAGCAAGCAAGCATCAGCAGGCCCGAAGGCAGGTAGGTCCGGCCCAGAAACACCGCCTGCAACGGGCTATCCGTCAGGTCCACCCCGTCCAGCACGCCGTCGGCGATCACCACGCCGATCAATGCCGCGATCATGATCGGGCCGAAGATAAGGCGGTACTTGAGCATACGGGCATCCTACACGAACCCGCCCCGGTCACGTCAAGCACAGCCCGATATGGGCCGAAGGGAAAGCGCAGGACAGGTGCGGAATAAACCCGGGAGTTGGCCGGGGGCTTCGGGATCAACTACTTTAAATGCCGTGATCAGGATGCAAGTGAAATCGATCTTCAAAAAAGTCCGCCTGACAAGCGTATTGTTGGCCATGACCCTCTGGGCCTTCCCAGCCCACGGGCAATCGCTCACCGCCGCCGCGGATGAGTCATCGCTCTGGATACTCATGCCAGAGCACGACCGACCCGAGGTATTCACGGTCTATCACCACGCGCTTGGTGACCCGCCCTCACAGATCAACAAAGTCCAGGCTTTGCGTGGCGAGGTCCGCCCCCACCGGGTTGCCTCCAGAGACCATTCGCTTTGGATCATCTACCCCGACGGTGCGGTCCAAGTGATCCGTGCCGAACCTTCGCCCCTGCAAGACGGCTGGGTCTACCGCCAACGCGTTGAACCCAGGCTGCCAAGCGGTGCCTCTGTCCGTGCCATGGCTCTGACACAGACCGGCCCGTGGGTCTTGGTACGCATCGAAGATCAACAGTCCCTGTCGGCGATCGATGCCTTGGAACAACCCTCGGATACACAAAGCAGCGACGCAGCCGCCCGCCGTCAACGCAACCTGGCCATCGGACTCCCGCCCCGGCACGGCACCTCTGCGATCCAGCAACAGACACCAACCACCCAGGCAACTACGCCCAGTGAGATAGAACCACCCCCGGCCGAGGATGCGACGGCTGACAACATCGACCCTGTAGACATACAGCCCGTGGTCGAGCTGCCTGAAACCGCGTTGCCGGTCGACCGGCTTTTGTACCTTGAGCACGGCAGATGGCGGACCCACCCACTGCCGCAAGACTGGCCCCACGGCGCGGAAGCCAGGCTCCTCGCCGAACGTAAGCAAAACGATCGCCCCACGCTGACAGCCCGCGAAAACGCAGGTAGCACACAGCTCCCAGAAACCATCAGCGTCTACCACTCAGATGCAGAGCCGACCAGCGCCTGGTCCAATCAGGTCTATCCAGTACAAAATAATGAGGCCGACGGCATCGAACTGCTGGCTGTCGAAAATCAACTTGTCTTGGCCCAGCATGTCTACCAGCGGGGGCAACTCTCAGCCACGCTCTCCGTGCTCCGCGACGGCAAGGCACTGCCCGTGGACACGATGAGCCTTGACGATGTCTCCGCGACGCCGTGGTGCATCCTCAGCACAGGCAACGCCGCCGCCCTGGTCGCTCATCGCTCTGCTATCGACCTTGCCGCCCCCGACCCCGGCGGGCTCGCCCCACTAATCTGGACCCAGCTGGACGTACGCGGCAACACCGTGCTTGAGCCCACCAAATTGTTGCTAAAGACACGCAGCGCGATGGATGACCTGGCCCAGTACATCATGCTCGCCTTCGTCGTCATCCTGATCACCGTCTTGATGTTGGCGTTCTGGCGCAGGGACGCCGCGTGGAACAGGCTGGACCTGCCCGATGATGTGGTGGTCGCCGACCTGGTCCGACGCGCCGCCGCCGCAGCCATCGACATGGCACCGGGGCTACTTGCGGCGATGGCCTATTTCGACCTGTCGTTCGAAGAACTGATGCTCCGCTGGCCGGGCAACGGTGTCGCCCATTCCGCAGAGCAGATGCTACCCGGTGCCGTCGTCATCGCCGTCTTCGTCACTCATACCACCCTTGTCGAGCTTTTCCTCGCACGCTCCCTGGGCAAAACCCTCACCGGCCTACGCACCGCTACCCTCACCGGCACGCGCCCCCGCGCCTGGCAGCTACTGGTCCGCGGCCTGCTCAAGTCCTTGGACTTGCTCCCCTGGGCATGGCTCCTGCTCCTGCTCCCCGTCATCGCCCCGCACCGCCAACGCCTCGGCGACCTGGTGGGCCGAACCGTTGTCATCTCAGATGCGCCGCCGCCTCCCGATGAAGACAGCGGCGCCGACGACTCGGTGTAATACGGATTCTGCTTGATTCGTGGGCGGAAGTTCTTCCCTGAGCCCCCGGCTCTGCCGGGGGATTGGCCACGATGATGGACACCAGTTTTAATCGTGATCCGTACAGCGCGATTCATACGGAGCGGTCATAATGCTAGAGCCTACGGATGACAATCCGCGGGCTTCCGTGGGGGCACCGGTGAAATCAATTAGAAGTCGAAGGCTTTATTCGTGAACCCCTACTCCACCGCCGCCTCCAGCGCGATCAGGGCGTAGCAGGTGACGAGATTTGCATCCCCCTCCATCCAGCGGTCCGCGTCGTTGGTCCACGACCCGTCGTCAAGCTGACGTGACGAAAGCGCATCGATTAGATCGTTGGCCCAGTCGTGCTGCACGCCGTCGGCGGTCTGGATCGTTGTTTGCCCAAACGCATCCAAGGCCCTGCCGAAAGTCATGTAGTAGTAGTACAGCCCCTGAAGCCGGATCGCCTCGGGCATCCCCGGGTTGTGATCAAGCGTGTAGTGTTGCTTGATCCAGTTCAGCGCCTCGACGACACGCGGGTCATCACGGTCGAGTTGGGCGTAGAGGTAGCTCTTGAAGCCGGCGTAGGTCATCGAGCCGTAGGTCCGCAGGCCCGATACCGGCCGACCGGCTACCGCTTCATCCACCATGTCGGGATTGGCCATCGACTGGGGCACGCCGATCAGGTCTTTGTTGACGCTGGTGGCGTAGATAAACCCGCCATCCTGCCCGATCAATCCTGCGAACTGGGCATTGCTGTCGATGCCCTGGCACCGGCTGATGAACGTGATTGCCCGGATGAACGCCGGGTCTTTGCAATCGAGCCCCGAGTCGTAGAGCCCCTGGAGCATGATCTGTGTGTTGGACATGTCCGGGCGTCCGTGCTTGCCGTAGCCCGCGCCGCCGAAGAAAGCGTGCGCTTCACCGACAGCGTTGCCCTGTGCATCGGCCTGACCGTCCCACTGGATCCCACGCAAAAAATCCTGCGCCCGCTTGATTGTCTCCTCCATGCCAGGCCGATCGCGGACCAGGTCCAACGCGCTAAGGCTGATGGCGGTGTTGTAATTCGCGAGGATGCCCGAATGGATGCCCCCGTCTTCGCGCACGTTCGCCAGGATGTATGCGAGCCCCTTTTCGACCTGCGGATCATTGGGCGCAACCAACCCCGAGTCGATCATCACCGTGACCGCCATCGCCGTCACCGCCGGCCCGGGCTGGGGCGTCCAACTCCCATCGTCGTTCTGTGTCGACCTCAAAAACGCCACGCCCCGTTCGATCGAAGCTGAAGCCGCCGCATCGTGCCCGGCGTCGATCCCGCAGGCCCGATCCGTGAGGCCGAACGTCAGCACAACCACACTCAAGCACGCGACGATTCGGTTACACATCATGATGGTTTCCCGCCGTAATAACTGTGACGGTAAGATTATAGCCAGCTACCGACACGTGGCTTCACACAGGAGCTAAGCCCCCCAAGGATCGGCCCGCTTCATATCAGGCGATGACTGTGATGCGATCTTCAGCTTCGCAATGGCCGTGAGCGATAGCCACAACCACCCGCCGAAGACCAGCGCCGGTAGAACCAGAGTAATGATCTGGCTTGTGACGGCCAGGTTGATCAGGCTTAGTACCAACCCCAACCCCCCAAGCGCCGCGAAGAGCCAGATCAGAACCTTGGCGGCGGTCATTTGGCCGCGGGCCCCCTTACGCACCCCGAAACCCAGGATCATCAGCACGATGCTGGGGATTAAAAGCACCACCAGGTAAAGAATGACCAGGACCGTTGATAGAACCACAATGAACTGATTCCAGTCCACGTTTTGTAGCTCAGGGGGCAGGTCCGGTGGGAGTTGCTCCATAAACAATTGCGGCTGCAATGGCATCACGGCGGCGTTTAGTACGCAGCAACAAGTCATCATCAGCCCCATGCCGGCACATATCCATACATACACCGCCGCCGTGTTGGACGCGTTCGTCGGCCCACCGGGACCCCGGGGTGTCGGCGGGTAAGGCGACTGCCAGTCTCCCGGCGGCTCTAATCCTGGGTCAAGTGTCGACATGTCCTCAGGATAGCTAAGATCGGCACCCGGCGGGGAACGCTGGCGAAGAAACCCACCGCCCGCCGATGATGAGGACACCGTTTCTTGGGGGGAGTCAGCGGGGGAATCCTGGGGATTCAGCGCGACTCATTACGACACACCGCAGGCCCGCCATGAAGAAACTGATCTCAATCACACTTCGGCTTCTCCTGGCAGCGGCGGGGATCGGCTACATCGTCTTCACGCTCTCCTGGCAGGACCGGGTTGTGATCCCAGAGGGGTATACCTTCGCAGACGGGACGGTGGCCGATCAGGAAATGACACTGAGGGTCTCATCTGAAGAGCCCGATGGCTGGTGGACACTTCTAACCCACGGCGGCAGCGATCGGGTCCGCGTCCATATCCCCACTGATGAGATGACCGCCGACCAGCCTCGATTCAAGCCCGGGATCGTCTCGATGCTGCGCAGCTCCGACACGCGTCTCTTATTGTTTGGACTGGCCTTGATCCTCCCGGTCTTCCCGATCCAGGCGTTCCGCTGGTGGCTTCTGATGCGCTGCCGGGGCATGCAAGTGCCCTACACCCGAGCCATCCGGTTGACCATGGTGGGCCTGTTCTTCAACTTCTGTATGCCCGGGATGACAGGCGGGGACGTCATCAAGGCCTACTACGCCGCCAAGGGCAGCGGCGCGCGCGGCATCGCGGTGATGAGTGTCATCTTCGACCGTATCACGGGCCTGCTTGGGCTGATATTACTCGCGGGGATCGCCGGGCTGGTGATGCTCGCGCAGGGTGGGCCCGACCCGGACGTCCGGGGCCTGGTGTCCACGGTGACGTTATTGATCTGGCTGGGCTTCGCCGGGGCTTTGATCACGCCGATCTTCTACTTCTCCCGTCACGTGCGATCGGCTATCCGGCTCGACCGTCTGTTCGCCAAACTTGGGCCCGAACACATCCTCGTGCGGATCGACGAAGCGGCCTCGGCCTACCGCGATCACAAGCGCGTGATCTTCACCGCCGTACTCATCAGCCTCCCGGTACACATCTGTCAGGCCTTGGCGACCACCCTTGCCGGCTACGCGCTGGGTATGGACTTACCGGTTGAATTGATGCTCACGGTCCTGCCGGTGGTCTTCTTAGCCGGCAGCGTCCCGCTGACGTATCAGGGGCTGGGTGTGATGGAGGCCCTCGTGGTCGCCATGCTCTTGCCCTCGCCGCTCGCCGACGCCAACCAGCTGGTGAGCATGCTCGTGATGATCCGGCTGTTCCTTGTCGCCTACGCCTTGATCGGCGCGGTCATGATGCTGCGCGGCGATATCCACCTGTTCCCACAGGTCCACGAAGATGGAATCGACACCGAATCCATGTCCGACGACGCGAGCGCCAACGCGTAGCCTCTGCCCCTTCTTCTCCCGCCTTGGAAATGCCAATGCGCTTGTCTCAGCGATTTAAGTGCCACCAAAGCACACGCAGCATCACCACGGTCCGGTCGCCGAATGCGCTGATCAACACAGCCAGAAACACCACCCACGCCCAGATAAGCACCGTACGGTGTCGGCCTGGGGTTCGCCAGGCGATCCAGGTCAGCGCCGGCCCGCCGACCAGCAGCGCCACCAGCGGGTAGAACGTCGGCCTGTGCATCGACGCCCAAAGCAGCCGCAACAGGTGAGGCCCCGATGGCGGATCACTGGGTGTCACCGCCAGCGTCAGCAGCAGCGCCGCCTGCAAGGCGAGAACCACCCAGGTCAGCCTCCGGCTTACTCGCCTCCGTCGGGCAGGTGTCAGCAGCCGTGTACGAGATCGGCGTCGTGTTCGGCTCGGGCTGGCCAGTGTGTGTCTCCTGCGAGGGTAGGGCCTTTGGTTAGAGGCGCTAGGCTGTGAGCGGTAAGTGTATCGCCTGCGTTGCGGACACGGCGGCCGGGCCCTACCATCCAAGCCAACCAACCAGCAGCCTTAAGCACAGGGCGGATGTTCAGGGTTAGTTCCTGGCTGTGCAACTCAGTGAGTGGTGATGGGCGACGACTTGAAAATCTGGTTTGGGATTGTCCGTTCGCTGGCGGCGGAGAACGGGGCGGTGCGTGTCAATCTCACTTCTAAACCGCAGGAGGAGGGCGGGCTATCAACCCGCGCCCGGGTCCTGGCTCTAGGGGCGGATCAGGTCACCACGATCGAAGAGCCCGGGGTTCGGGATCTTGGTACACGCCTCCGCCAGGGCGATGACGTCGATGTCCTCGCGATACAGAGGCAGACACGCCTGGTCGGGCGCTGCCGTGTCATCGCGCACGTCAGACACAACCTAAGCGAAACCGTGCGTGTCGATGCGGTGCAGTTGTCACCCCCGACAAAGGTCTTCTCCGGGCAACTCAGGGATTTCTACCGCGTCCCGATCAGCGCGGGGATCGAGGTGTTCCCGGTCCTGTTAAAGATCGACCCGCAAGACCAGGCCACCCTGCAACGCGCACGACTCGCTTCGCTGGACGTCGAAAAGAGTCATAGGGCCCGCCTGGTCAATATCAGCAGCGGGGGGATGGGCCTGGCGATCGTTATCGAAAAGTCAGTTCACCCCGTCTTCGGCCTGGACGCCGCCTGTGACCTGCACGCCCAACTCCCGACACTCGAAAAACCTCTGGATCTCAAGGCCCGCATTGTCCACACAGACAAACTCGACAACGGTGACCTCTACCTGGGGATGTCGTTCATCTTCGAGGACCCCGCATGGCAGAAACAGGTCGAAGACCAACTCCAACGCCTGTCGGTCTGGCTCCAACGGCAGATGTTGAAAAAAGAACGTCAAGACTGAACCGGCAATATGCTGAATCACGTCTTATACGGTTTCTGATTGAGTCCTGGGCGTTACGGGTCGCCCTCAGCCACCGGCTCTGCCGGTGGAGTCTCCGTGATTACTGCTTCACTATGGCACTGTTTCAACCATAAAGCGTTACACGTCTGCGACGGCCCAGCAGGCCCAAAGACAGCACGCTACCGATCAAGGCCGCCGAAGGCTCGGGCACAGCCGATCCGATAGGGGGAGGTGTCCCGGCGTTCCAGTTACTCAGGACCACGTTGAGGTCTTCGATCCCGACGAACCCGTCCGTATTGGGGTCAGCCATAATGCCCGGGAAGACGACCTGGTTCCACCGGCTAAGGATGATGTTCAGGTCGGTGATCCCGACAAAGCTGTCATGATCGAGATCGCCGGTTAAG
>JAJDCT010000075.1 GCA_029260695.1 Phycisphaeraceae bacterium | reverse complement strand
TCGATGCCCATGGCCAAACGCGCGTTCTACGAATACCACGCCGCCCTGATGGAGCCTTGGGACGGCCCGGCTTCCGTGGTCTTCACCGACGGTAAATACATCGGCGCGGTCCTGGACCGCAACGGCCTACGCCCAAGCCGGTACTACGTCACCGAGGACGACCGTGTCATCATGGCCTCAGAGGTCGGCGTGTTGGACATAGACCCCGCGAAGGTGAAGTACAAGGGCCGGCTGCAGCCCGGGCGGATGTTCCTGGTCAACTTCGACGAGGGCCGGATCATCGCCGATGAAGAAATCAAAGGCTCTATGGCGTCAGCCAGGCCTTACGGCAGGTGGCTGCAGACCCGACGTGTCGATATCTCCGACCTCCCCGCACCCGGGCCCAGTGAACTTGAAAAAGTTGGCAAAGACCGGCTGATGCCGCTGCTACAGTCCTTTGGATACACAGTCGAGCACATGCACCTCTTGCTGGTGCCGATGGTACGCCACGGCAAGGAGGCGATGGGTTCGATGGGCAACGACCAGGCCCTCGCCGTGCTCTCCGATAAGCCCCGGCTGCTCTACGACTACTTCAAGCAGATGTTCGCGCAGGTCACCAACCCGCCGATCGACCCGCTGCGCGAAGAGATCATCATGTCACTGCAGACCTTCATCGGCCCGGAGGGCAACCTCCTGGAAACGACCGAGGCGCAGTGCCACCGCCTGCAACTTACCCAGCCCATCCTGACAAACAAACAACTCGGCGCGCTAAAGCATCTGGACCACCGCAGCTGGCGTTCGCGCGTGATCGACATCACCTACGACCGGCCGGAATCGACGGACGGCACGCAAGGCGAGGACGCATTAGCCCAAACACTGGACCGTATCTGCGCCGAGGCCACCGACGCCATCGAGCAGGGTTATCAGTTGATTATCCTCTCCGACCGCAACGTCGGTCCGGCACGACTCCCCGTCAGTTCACTATTGGCAACCGGCGCGGTCCACCACCACCTGGTGCGCACACACCAACGCACACGCATCGGCCTGGTCGTCGAGTCCGGCGAGGCACGTGAGGTCCACCACTTCTGCGTCCTCTTCGGTTACGGCGCCGACGCGGTGAACCCCTACCTCGCGTTCGAAGCGCTTAGCTGGCTTAGGCAGCGAGGCACACTCAGCAAGTCTATCTCCAGCGAAAAAATCGTCCGAAACTACACCAAGTCGATCAACAAGGGTGTCCTGAAAGTGATGTCCAAGATGGGCATCTCGACACTGGCGAGCTACAAGGGCGCGCAGATCTTTGAGGCGCTGGGTCTGGATCAACCCGTGATCGAACGCTGCTTCAACGGGACCTCCAGCCGGTTGCGAGGCGCGGGGTTCGGCGTGTTGGCCGAGGAAGCACGACGCCGACACCTCATCGGCTTCCCCAAACGTGAGAGCATGAGGCTCGATCAACTCCCCAACCCAGGTGAGTACCACTGGCGCGCCGGTGGGGATCGGCACGCCTTCAGCCCCACCGCCATCGCCAATGTACAGCTCGCCGTTAAATCTAACAGCCACCCCGCCTACGAGCAGTACGCCAGGCAGTGCAACGATGATGCACGCAGCCGATGCACCCTGCGCGGCTTGCTCCATATCAAGACCGACGACCCCACCCGAGCGATCCCGCTTGACGAGGTCGAGCCCGCAGCCCAGATCGTGAAACGCTTCCGCACCGGCGCGATGTCCTTAGGCGCACTCTCCAAAGAGGCGCACGAGACTCTGGCCGTCGCCATGAACCGCATGGGCGGGATGAGTAACTCCGGCGAGGGCGGCGAAGACATCGTGCGATTCACCCCGATGCCCAACGGTGACTCCAAGCGCTCGGGCATCAAACAGGTCGCGTCAGGCAGGTTCGGCGTCACCAGCTTCTACCTCGCCAACGCTGACCTCATACAGATCAAGATCGCTCAGGGCGCCAAGCCCGGCGAGGGCGGACAGCTCCCCGCGCACAAGGTCGATGAGTACATCGCAGACATCCGTTACTCCACGCCCGGTGTCGGACTCATCAGCCCGCCTCCACACCACGACATCTATTCCATCGAGGACCTCGCGCAGCTTATCTTCGATCTTAAGAACGCCAACCCCAATGTCCCCATCAGCGTAAAGCTTGTTTCAGAGGTCGGTGTCGGGACGATCGCCTCGGGTGTGAGTAAGGCCCACGCAGACCACATCCTTATAAGCGGGTACGACGGCGGAACAGGCGCGTCACCCCTGACCAGTATCAAGCACGCCGGCCTCCCCTGGGAGCTCGGCCTGGCTGAGACACACCAGACGCTTGTGATGAACGACCTGCGGTCGCGCGTCCGCCTCGAAACCGACGGCGGGCTCAAGACCGGCCGCGACCTGGTCATCGCCGCATGCCTGGGCGCTGAAGAGTACGGCTACGCCACCGTCCCCCTGGTCGCCATGGGCTGCATCATGATGCGCAAGTGCCACCTGAACACCTGCCCCGTCGGGATCTGCACACAGGATGAAGACCTGCGTAAAAAATTCTCCGGCCAGCCCGAGCACGTCATCAACTTCTTCTTCATGGTCGCCGAGGAAGCGCGATCATATATGGCCAAGCTCGGCATCCGGTCGATCGACGAGCTCATCGGCCGGGTCGACCTGCTACAAGCCCGGGAAGCGATCGACCACTGGAAGGCCGACGGCCTTGACCTGTCGCCCATACTTAAGCCCGCACGCAAGCCACGCGAAGAGGTCGGTGTGCGCAAACTCATCGAGCAGGACCACGGCATCTCGGACATCCTGGACGTCCGGCTTATCGAGCACGCCACACCCGCGCTGGAGCACGGCGAAAAAGTCCGTGTCGAGTTGCCTATCACCAACCTCGACCGGACCGTCGGGACCATGCTCAGCAACCGTGTCTCGCAGAAGTGGGGCGAGAACGGCCTGCCCGACGACACCATCGAGCTGCTCTTCCACGGTTCCGCGGGGCAGTCCCTGGGGGCCTGGCTCGCACGCGGCGTCACCATACGCCTCGAAGGCGACGCCAACGATTACGTCGGCAAAGGCCTCTCCGGCGGCAAGCTCATCGTCCATCCCCCAAGGCTCGCGACTTTCAAGCCACAGGACAACATCATCATTGGCAACGTCGCACTCTACGGTGCGACCGGGGGCGAAGCCTACTTCAGTGGTGTTGCCGCCGAGCGGTTCTGCGTCCGTAACTCAGGCGCCAACGCCGTGATCGAGTCGGTCGGAGACCATGCCTGCGAATACATGACCGGTGGTCGGGTGGTCATCCTCGGCAAGACCGGGCGCAACTTCGCCGCGGGCATGTCAGGCGGGATCGCCTACGTCTGGGACAAGGAAGGCGAGTTCCTCCAGAACTGTAACCTCGGCATGGTCGACCTTGAGGGCCTCAACGAAGAAGAAGACGTCTCGCAGGTCAAGCTGTTAGTCAGCAATCACCTTGAATACACCGGGTCAAAAGTCGCCGAACGCGTCCTCGCGGAGTGGGACCGCGTGGCCCCGCAGTTCGTCAAAGTCATGCCGGTGGATTACCGGCGTGTTTTGGATCAACGCAAGGCCGCGGCGATGGAGGCGGTCCCCCCGGGTGTGGGGGGGTAAGGACCGCACGGTCCCGGCCGCGGGTAAACTTGGATAAACAGTCCCCGTGACCAAACGGGGCGAGTCAGAGCTTGGAGAGTATTGTTTTGGGTAAGCCAACAGGATTTCTTGAGTACGAGCGCCAGCCGATGTCGTCGCGGTCCCCGGATGTACGGATCAACGACTTCTACGAGATCATCGAGCGTGCCGACCCTCAGATGCTCCGTGAGCAGGGTGCGCGCTGCATGGACTGTGGCGTGCCGTTCTGCCAGTCCGAGACAGGCTGCCCGATCGACAACCTCATCCCCGAGTGGAACGACAAGGTGTTCCACGGCGATTGGGAAAGCGCGTACCACCGCCTGATCAAGACCAACAACTTCCCGGAGTTCACTGGCCGGGTCTGCCCCGCGCCCTGCGAGGGTTCATGCTGTTTGGGTGTCATCGACCCGCCGGTCACCATCAAGAGCATCGAGTGCAACATCATCGACCGTGCTTTCGAGGAAGGCTGGGCCCAGCCCAACGCCCCGACCAACCGCTCCGGCAAGACCATCGCCGTCATCGGATCCGGACCCGCCGGACTCGCCGCCGCTGACCAGCTCAACAAGGCCGGACACGCCGTCACCGTCTACGAACGCGACGACCGCATCGGCGGACTCCTGATGTACGGCATCCCCAACATGAAGCTCGACAAGCAGATCGTCCAGCGACGCGTCGACCTCCTCGAACAATCCGGCGTCCGATTCATCACCAACGCCCACGTCGGCGTCAACGTCGATATCCACGATATACGCAAGGAACACGACGCCGTGCTTCTTGCCTGCGGCGCGACCGTCCCACGCGACCTGCCCGTCCCAGGCCGGGAGTTCAACGGGATCCACTTCGCTATGGAGTTCTTGCACAAAAACACCAAGAGCCTGCTGGACTCCAACCTCGAAGACGGCAACTACATCTCCGCGAAGGACAAACACGTCATCGTCATCGGCGGCGGCGACACCGGGACCGACTGCCTGGGCACCTCCATGCGCCACGGCTGCAAATCCCTAGTCAACTTCGAGCTCCTGCCCGTCCCCCCCGTCCACCGCGCCGACGACAACCCCTGGCCCCAATGGCCCCGCATCTTCCGCGTCGACTACGGCCACGAAGAAGCCGCCACCAAGTACGGCAAGGACCCCCGCGAGTTCTGCATCCTCACCAAAGAATTCGTCGGCGACGGCCACGGCAACGTCAAGGCCATCAAAACCATCCAGGTCGACTGGCAGAAAGACGACACCGGCCGGTTCCAGATGCGCGAAGTCCCAGGCAGCGAACGCGAGTTCCCCGCCGACCTCGTCACGTTGGCCATGGGGTTCCTCGGCCCGGAAGAAACCCTCGCCGACAAACTCGGGCTCGAACGCGACGCACGCAGCAACTTCAAAGCCGACTACGGCCGGTTTGCCACTTCCAGCGAAGGGGTCTTCGCCGCCGGTGACTGCCGACGCGGTCAGTCACTGATCGTCTGGGCCATCGCCGAGGGACGCGGCGCCGCACGCTGCATCGACATCTACCTCACCGGCAGCTCCGACCTCCCCGCGCCAGGCATGGAAACCGGACATATGTCCAGCGCCGGGTGA
>JAJDCT010000074.1 GCA_029260695.1 Phycisphaeraceae bacterium | reverse complement strand
TACGGCGGGTCGTGCTTCCCCAAGGATGTGCTCGCGTGCATCTCGATGGGTGAGCTCAGCGACACCCCCGCGAAGCTGTTGGAAGCCGTGCACGAAGTCAATCAGCGTCAGCGCGACGCCTTCATGGCGAAGATCGACAAGCACTTCGGTGGGGATGCGGGGCTATCGGGTAAGAAGATCGCCGTCTGGGGTATCGCGTTTAAGCCCGGGACAGATGATGTCCGCGAAGCGCCGTCGATCACACTGATGGAGCATCTATTGCAGCGCGGGGCCGTGGTGGTTGCTTATGATCCTGTTGCCGAGGAGACCTGTCGGGAGGTCTTGGCCGATAAGATTGGTTACGCCAAGGACGCGGCGGGGGCTTTGGCGGGTGCCGATGCGTTGGTCGTCTGCACCGATTGGGACGAGTTCAAATTCCCCGACTTCGATCATGCCAAGGCCGCGATGAAGAGCCCGGTTATCTTCGACGGCCGAAACCTCTACCGCCCGGACATGATGCGCGAGATGGGTTTTGTGTATCACTCGGTAGGGCGCCGACCGGTGGTGCCCGAGGCGGTCGGGCAGCAGGGGTAGTTCGAGCCGATAGCAAAAACCAAGATTCAGGTAGCGTAGTCCCCGGATTTATCCAGGGGGCTGTTTTTGGGTGCCTCCTTGTATTCTAAGAGTAGGGCGCAGAGAATGTGCTCTGGGAAAACTCAACACAGGAGCACCCCATGCGATTTGTTAGCCGCTGGTTGGCCTGCATATCAATGGCGTTCATTCTAGCGGTCTTACCACAGGCCGGGCGTGGTGATCCGACTGCGGCCCCGGTACAAGAAGAGGCGGTGGGTGAGGTTGATCAGGCTGAGGCGTCGTTGGCGTCGCAGTTGCAAGCGGAGTTAGAGGATAAGACGCTGTCCGACGTCGAGCGGGTCCGGGTGTTCCGTCAGGTGACGGAGTCTTGGGGGCTGGCGTTTGTGGGGTACGTCCGTCTCTACCCCGACCGTAGCTACCTCGATACATTTCATTGGCACAAGAAGCTGGTCTCCGATGCGATGGGCGGGTTAGACTCGGACGTGGATGTGGCGGGGCTGTTGAAGCTGGCAAGAGACAGTATGGGCAGCGATGCGTTGGTGTCTGCGGATGCCTTGATGCTCGCGGCGATGATTGATTGGGAGGCGTCGTTGCCGGTGCTTGTCGAGCTTTCTAACCCGAATGTCGTCAAAGATGCGCAGGTCAGGCCGATCCATGTTCACGCGCTAAGTCTGATCTCGGCGGCGAAGCAGTCGGGCGAGATGATCGAGCTGCTTCGACCGATCCTTCGGCTGACGCGGAGTGAAGAGATGCGAGAAGATATTTTGTGCGCGATATCTGCCTTGGATGACGAGCGGTCGGCTGGCTGGATCAAGAGTTATATTCAAAAGAATCTCGCGGGGGAGCATGACCAGGCGATGCAGACAGCGTTTTTGATCCTAAGCGTTCGGCAGAGCCCGGAGGCGTATCAATCTTTTGTCGCAGAGACATTGGCTTTGGTTGAAGACGAAGCGGATCGGGAACGGCTTACGGCTTACAAAGATTACCCGGCTGGTTACCGGGGGATACAAGCCCCTCCCGGGGCGCCGTGGATGAACAAAGGGTGGGACGATTTTCATTTTGAGATCCGAGATGACGGCGTTGTGGTCCGGTATCGGGATCAATTTGAGGTGTTTGTCCAGGAGTGACGGGTGCATTTTCCGGGATATTGATCGCCTGTGTTCTAATTAAATCATTCAGTTTATTCGGCGGAGCAAGTGGCTTTGGTGGATGCCGCGCCGCTGCGGTGTTAGCTTCTTCATGGCTTAGGGGCCTCGGTCCTATAAGGTGTTGAAAGGGAGCGTTAAGGTTCCTGCGATTGGCGCTTGTCATACGCTCAATGATCGTGGAAAATAGCGGGGATATTTCTTGTGTGCCGGGAGTGTGTTCATGCGTCATGTCTCGTCCGTAACGATCTGTCTGGCGGCTGGATTCGCCTGGTTACTGGTTGTAAATCCGGTGTTTGGTGAAGACGTGGCCCCGCCGGTTGAGGCTGTGCCGACGCTTGAGGAATATAAGGCGACCGCGGAGGCGGGGGACGTTGAAGCGCAGTTGGTACTGGCGATGGCGTACGCGACAGGGGACGGGGTAGAGGCGGATTTTGTCGAGGCGGTCAGGCTCTGGACGCTTGCGGCGGATCAGCAAAACGATGTGGCGCAGTATTACCTGGGCAGGATGCAAGCCGGGGGGTTGATCGGTGAGGTGGATTACGCGGAGGCGGCCAAGTGGATGCGTCTCTCGGCGGACCAGGGCAACGCCGATGCTCAGAACTACCTTGGCCAGCTTTATCAGGCCGGGGTGGGTGTTAAACAGAGCTACCACAAGGCGGCCAATTGGTACCGGCGCGCTGCCAGGCAGAAGCACGCGGAGGGGCAGCGCAACTTAGGGAGCCTCTATCGAGAGGGGATGGGTGTACAGGCGGATCCTTTTGAGGCGGTCAGGCTGTACAAACTCGCCGCCAATCAGAAGGACGCGCTGGCGCAGTATTTAGTCGGTGGGATGTACTTGATGGGCAACGGGGTTGAGAATGACGACAGCGAGGGTGTCAGGTGGCTTCGGCTCGCGGCGGCACAGCAGCTGCCCGAGGGGCAATACCTGCTCGCTGAGATGTATCGGGTTGGTCGGGCGGTCCCCGTCGACCTGGGGGCTGCGGCGACCTGGTTCCAACTCGCCGCCGAGCAGGGGCATGTGGCGGCTCAGCGAGAGGTCGGGCGGGTTTACGATGAGGGTGTGGGCGTAGCAGAGGATAATGATGAGGCGATGAAGTGGTATCGCCTGGCTGCTGCGCAGGGTGACGCCCTGTCGATGCATCATATCGGCGTGATGTACGCGACCGGAGATGGTGTGCCTGCGGATGACGCCGAGACCGTTAAGTGGTACCGGATGTCCGCCGAGATGGGCTACGCCAGGGCCCAAGGCGATCTTGGTTTTCGCTACGGACGTGGTCGAGGTGTAGAAGCGGACCAGCAAGAGGCGCTGAAGTGGTATCGCCTCGCCGCCGACCAGGGTGACGAGATGGCTCAACACAACATTGGTTTGGCTTATTTGAACGGCAACGGCGTAACCCAGGACGACGCCGAGGCGAACCGGTGGCTACACCTTGCCGGGGAGCAGGGCCACATGCCTTCGCAGTCTCATCTGGGTGACAGCTATCGCAGCGGTCGGGGTGTCGAGGTGGATATTCCTCAAGCCATCAAGTGGTACAGGTTGGCTGGCGCGCAGGGTGATATCACGGCCCAGCTCAACCTCGGGCTTATCTACAAAGGTGAGCATGGGACGACACCTGATTTCCCCAAGGCGGCTAAGTGGCTACGCCTGTCTGCCGAGCAGGGTCATGCCACAGCTCAAACTTACCTAGGCGTTCTCTATATTAATGGCCAGGGAGTCACTCAAGACACCCGCGAGGCCATCAAGTGGTATCGGCGTGCGGCCCGGCAAGGTGATTTGCAAGCGCAGATCAACCTGGGGCAGATCTATGAGTTTGGGCGTGATGTCCGCGTCAACAAAGCGGAGGCGGTCAGGTGGTACCGGCTGGCGGCCGAGCAGGGCAACGCGCAAGCCAGGCAGCGGTTAGACAAACTCAGCGCTTTGGGCGCGGACGTGATGGAAGATGCCGGGGACACGGTGGCCCGGCTGCTCCGAGAGGCCGAGGCGGGTGATGCCGAGGCGCAGAACAGCCTGGGGGTGTTGTATATCGAGGGTGGTGGCGTCGAGGTGGATGAGCAAGAGGCGGTGCTGTGGTTCCGTCGCGCAGCCGAGCAGGGGCAGGTCCTGGCACAGAAAACCTTGGGCAAGTTATACGGCAAGGGGTTGGGTGTTGAGCAGGATTACCTCCAGGCCCATCACTGGATGCTGCTATCAGCCGAGCAGGGGGACACTGAGGCGCAGATTTTTTTAGGGTCGATGAACGAGCACGGGCAAGGGATACCCCAGGATTACGCCGAGGCGGTGAAGTGGTACTCGTTAGCCGCGGAGAACAATTACCCACAGGCGCAGCAGCTACTGGGGATGATGTACCAGCACGGCCGGGGTGTTTCGGTCGATATGGACAAGGCGGTGCACTGGTACCGGCTGTCGGCTGGGCAGGGACACCTCGATGCGATGTGTCTGCTCGCGGGGCTGTATGGAGACGGGAAACTGGTCACGCAGGATTACGACGAAGCGATCCGGTTGTTCAGCCTCGCGGCCGATCAAGACGATGCGCGGGGATACTTCGGGCTGGCTGTGATGTATGAGGAGGGCCGGGGCGTGACGAAAGACATGGCCAAGGCGCTTCGTCACTCCCGTCTTGCGGGGGAGTTGGGTCATGCGCAGGCACAATTCAATCTTGGTCTAAGGTATGCAACTGGCCGTGGTGTGAAGCAAGACCATGCCGAGGCGCACAAGTGGTATGGCCTCGCTGCGGAGCAGGGCGTGGCCCAGGCCCAGGTTAGCCTGGCGATGAATTATTTTGGGGGACAGGGCGTTGTTGCGGATGAATCTAAGGGGATCAAATGGTTGAGGGTCGCGACCGATCAGGGGTTTGCCGTGGGGCAGTATCTCCTGGCGGTTTCATACATGCAGGGGTCGGGTGTCCCGAAGGATGCCCAGGAGGCGGAGCGTTTGTTCCGCCTTTCAGCCGAGCAGGGCAACGCCGATGCGCAGAGC
>JAJDCT010000073.1 GCA_029260695.1 Phycisphaeraceae bacterium | reverse complement strand
GCCCCGGCTCTGTCGCCAGCGGGTCCGGCGGCTGGTCGTGGTAGTCCTCCAACGGCGCGATATCCACCCAAGGCCGATCCGCAGAGACCAGCGTGTTCCGTGGCGGGCCGCCGTTGAACCAGTCGGGCATGACCTGCGGCGGGTACATCCCGACCTCTTGTTCCTGGGCCTGCCAAAGCGCGCCCTGGAACTCAAGCTGCACCTGAAATTGTGTAAGCCCATCCTGCACCACCTGCAGGTCGAGCTTCTGGCGTGTCGATTCGTATCGATACACCACCACCCCGACGACAATCGTCAGGGCCATCACAAAGATCATGCTGTCGATCAAAGGGCGCATACACACTCTCGGGAAGGCCTGATGCGTGTATCGTCGGTTGTTAATCTGTGCAGGTTAATTAGGAATACCGATAATACGATCCGAGCCAATACTGTTGGCGTCGTTTGCCGCGTGATCGTTAAGACGTGCACCACCGTTGAAACCTGCTCATGCCTCACAGACCGACGATCGACGCATTGAATGACCGGATCATCCACTGTCGGCGGTGCCCCCGGCTGCGCACGCACTGCAAGGCCGTCGCTGCCACCAAGACCGCCCGGTACCACGACAAGCCGTACTGGGGCAAGCCCGTCCCAAACTTCACGCCAGACAGCCCCGCAGACGCGGCCTCCGCACGCCTGCTGATCGTCGGCCTGGCACCCGGCGCTCACGGCGCCAACCGCACCGGTCGGATGTTCACAGGCGACCGGTCCGGAGACTTCCTTTACACCGCGATGCACCGTGCGGGCCTATGTAACCAGCCAAAATCGATCGACTTGGGGGATGGCCTGGGACTGATCGACACCGCCGTCACCAGCGCCGCACACTGCGCCCCACCGGGCAATAAACCTACAACTCAGGAGTTGGCGGCGTGCAGCGGCTTCCTCGATCAAACATTCATAGCCCTGCCTCATCTGCGGGTCGTGCTTTCGCTGGGCCAGATCGCACACCGGGCTGTATTGAACCTGTATCGCCAACGGGGCCACGTCGATCGCCTAAGCCGCTTCCCGTTCGCACACGGTGCCAAGTTCTCGTTTGAGACTGCGCCGTCGTTACTGTGTAGTTATCACCCCAGTCAGCTCAACACCTTCACCGGCCGGCTGACGTCCGATATGCTCTTGGCGGTGCTCGTAAAGGCCAAAGAACTCGCCTTCGCCGGCGCGTAGGCTGGTCACAACACAGTATGTTTTCGCTGGGGCAATGGGCTTCACCCCGGGGCCTATCCAGTCGATCTTACAGTATGAGGCGCGCTCTCATATGATCGTGAAACGTGACGAAGTGATTCAAGACGCCTGACCAATCGACTGGACAGGCACCCACCGGTCAGTGACAGGAACTCCAGCTATGGCAACCGGTGAAGAGTCTGATCGGCCCCACGACGGCCCCGATGGCGGACACTCGCGGAGCCTCGGCGGGGCGGTCCTCAAAAAAATCGGCCGGCTGGATGTCCAACCGGGTCCGTTGATGGCGATCCTCGAAGCCCCGGCAGACGACCCGGATAAAGTCACCTTCGCATTAAAACAATCCCCGGCATTAGCGGCCCGTGTCATGAGCGTGACCAACTCCGCAGCGATCGGGGTGGTCGGCGAGATCAGCGATATCCACCGCGCGGTCCTGCACATGGGCGCCGGCCGGGCACGCTCGATCGCGATGGCGTTTGCGCTGCACATGATGGCAAACGACGCCGACATGGACCCCGAGGTCGCCCACCGATTGTGGGTCAACAGCCTCGAGAAAGCCCACCTCGCCTGCCTCGTCGCCAAGCCGATCGACCCACAACAAGCCCATAGCGCCTACACCCTGGGCCTGATCCAGGATGTCGGGCTCTCGGCCCTCTGGACGGTCGACCCGGGGTTCTACCATGACCTCAATGTGGGCCACATGACCGCCAAGCCGCTATACCAACTCGAGCAAGAGCACTTTGGCACCGATCACGCCGTCGTCGGTAACCATCTGCTGACGAAGTGGAACGCCTCGCCGCTGCTTTGCGAACAAGTGCTCGGCCACCATCAACACGTGCTCACACAGACCGACGCCTCTGCCGCAGACCTCGGGAACCTGATCGCCGGGATGCTGCCTCACGACGGCGAGCCCATGACGCCCGATCGGATGGAGTGGCTGACCGCGGTCCACGGGCAGTTTCTTTCGAACGAACACGATTCCATCGATGACCTGATCCGCGCCGCGGTCCAGGCCGCCAGGGACGTCCACGGCAGCGCGCCTTCCGTCCGCATCGACGCCGCCGCCAGGGCAAGGATTCTCGGCGAGGTCGACGCCGACACCGCCGGAATGGTCCGCAAACTATGCGAGATGGAGAGCCTGCTCACACAGAAACACGAGCAAGTTAGCGCGCTGCAATTCGAGGCGATGACCGATCCTCTCACGCAGATCCTAAACCGTCGGGGCTTCGACCGTCTGGGTGAACGCCGGCTGCGCACGGCTGTGGAACGTGGCCTGCCGGTCTGCGCCGTCGTGATTGACCTGGACGGGTTCAAGCAGGTCAACGACACACACGGCCACGATGCCGGCGACCTGATCCTCACCGAGGTCGCCAGGCTCTTGCGAAGCAATATCGATTCAAGCGACTTGATCGGCCGACTCGGCGGCGATGAGTTCGCCATCCTCCAGATCAACGTCGATCAGGAAATCGCGAAGAAGATCGTGGAACGTGTCGCCAAGGCTTGCCTCGGCCAAACGGTTCAACTCGGTGATGGCAAGCACGCGAGTGTCGGGTTCAGTATCGGGGCCGCGACCTGCGAGAAACCCACAGGCAAGACCTTGGTCTCGGACTTGCTCACCGCCGCCGATGAAGCGATGTATGCCAGCAAACGTTTGGGCCCCGGGGGGATCACTTTTACTCAGTTCCCGGGCCAACAAAAAGCTTCCTGAGGCGGCCGAATACCCCTTCTACCTCAAATGTGTATTTGGTGTCTTGAAAATCGTGTCATGACGTAACGGACCCAAAGTTCTCGCCCAGACAGGCGCACGGAGCCTCCCGGTGGATACGCACCGAGAAACGCCTGACATCGTGACTTCGACCGACGCGTACGCCCATCGGTTTACCGGGCCTGTCGGCACCTGGCTATTGGATAAACAGTGGGACGCCGTTTACCGGATGCTGCAAACCTGCCCCGGGCGCAGCGTCCTTGAGGTCGGCGGGGGCCACGCCCAACTCACCGGCTCACTCCTGGACCACGACTACGACGTCACCGTCATGGGCAGCGACCCCCAATGCGCCCACCGGATCAAACCTTTCATCGAGCCCGCCCGATGCGCGTTCCAGGTCGGCGACCTGCTGAACCTGCCTTACCCCGACCGCTCGTTCGACACCGTCATCGCGCTACGGCTGATGGCTCACCTTAAAAACTGGCCACGCTTCCTCAACGAGCTCACCCGTGTCGCCCGACACAGTGTCATCGTCGACTACCCCTCACAGGTCAGCGTCAACCGCTGCGAACGCCTCCTGTTCGGCCAGAAGAAAGCGATCGAAGGCAACACACGCCATTACACTTGTTTCACCACGAAGGTCATCGGCGACACCTGCCTGCCTCTGGGTTTCGCGCCCGACGGCAGGCAGAGGCAGTTCTTTTGGCCGATGGTCGTTCACCGTACATTGAATATGCCCAAACTCTCCGCCACGCTGGAATCCGCCTGTAACACCTTCGGCCTGACCCAAGCGTTGGGTTCTCCCGTCGTCTTGAAGCTGTCCCGCATGAGTGAACCACCCGCCCTGGCGGGGGTGATCGCTGACCACGAAGACGCCGCTTGACGTGCCGAGCCAAGCACCGAATAACCACGCATAATCGTTTAGAGCATCTCTACACCAGTTATAGCGTGTCTGTTCTTGACAGCCGCGGATGGATATCCGCGGAACCCCGCCTATTCACGCAGGGCTATCACGAGAACGCGCCACCTGGGGTCCATGTGCACTAGCCGCCCCCGTTTAGCCGGGCCGGCCACGGCCCGATTCAGATCAGCAGCGCCGCGGGGTTCTCGATGAGTTGCTTGAATGTGCCTAGGTATTCCGCCCCCTGAGCGCCGTCGATCGTGCGGTGATCGCCCGACAGGGTCACACACATCTCGTGGCCGATCACGATCTGCCCGTCACGCACCACCGGCTTCTGGATCGCGCCGCCCACCGCCAGGATCACGGCCTGCGGCGGGTTGATGATCGCGGTGAACTGATCCACGCCGAACATCCCCAGGTTGCTCAACGTGATCGTCCCGTCCGCCATCTCCTCGGGGCTCAACCCGGTGTCACGCGCCTTTTTCGCTAACCGCTTGGTGTCCTCGCTGATCAGCCTCAGGCCCTTGTTCTGCGCGTCGCGGATCACGGGGACGACCAGCCCGCCGCCTCGCTCCTCTGGCAACGACACCGCGATCCCCACATTCACCGTCCCGTGCTGGATGATCGTGTCCCCGGCCCACGAACTGTTCGCCACCGGGTGACTCACGCACGACAACGCCGTAGCCCGGGTGATAAAATCGTTGACCGACAGCTTCACCCCCTGCGATTCGAGCTGGGCGTTGAGTGTTTTGCGTAGCTCCAAAAGCGGGTCCATGTTGATCGACACCGTCACCTGGAAGTGTGGCACGGTTGTTTTAGATTCAACCAGCCGACGCGCGATGGTCTTGCGCATCCCAGAGAGTGTGATGGTTTTCGCTTCGAGTTGGCCGACAGGTGATGCCGGTGTGCTTGGAGTGGATTGGATAGGTGTCGAAGGCGACTGCGCCTGCGCGGCGGGCGTGGGGGTTGCAGAAGCAGACGCCGAAGCGCCACCTTCCACCACCGCCAATACGTCACGCTTGATGACCCGTCCGTCCGGCCCGGTGCCGACAATGCCTGATAGGTCGACCCCGTTTTCTTCGGCGATCTTCCGCGCCACCGGGCTGACCCGCTGACGACCGCCCCTGCCCCCGGATGCACCACCACCCGATCCACCCGCCGCCCCGGCCGCTGCCGACGCTGCTGAAGCCGTATCCGTCGCAGGCGGAGCAGCCACCGCCACACCCCCAGATGCCGCCTCAGTTGTACCGGACCCCGAGCCCGCTGACGCACCCTGCACCGCCCCAGCGGCATCCTCCAGCGATTCCCCGTCCTCTGCCAGCATCAGGATCAGGCTCCCCACGGGCACGGTATCGCCCTCCTGGACCGCCAGAACAGCCACACGACCGTCGTCGAAGGCCTGAAGCTCCATCGTCGCTTTGTCCGTCTCGACGTCCGCCAAGTGGTCCCCCGACGCGACTTCGTCCCCAGCCTTGACCCGCCACTTGACCAGCGTCCCTTCCTCCATCGTGTCCGAGAGGCGCGGCATGGTGATTTCGATGGGCATCCGTGTGGGCTCCTGTTTGGCTGATCTCTGTCGTGCGGAGCCCTATCTTAAACCCCACCGTCCCCGCCGTCACGCTGCAAGCGCCAAGACCCGGCTACGTCCTTATCATGGACACCAGCCACCTATAAATCCCCCTGTCCCAAGCCTGTTCCGGAACCCCACATGACCCACCACACACAACCACCCGACCCCGCCCGGTCCCGCAAGGTCTTCTGGATCAAACTCCTCTCAGCGATGGCCCTGTCCCTCCTGGCGGTCTTCGTCCTGTACCGCGTCGTCGCCTACCGGGCACTGAACCAGCGGATCGAGGCGATCCGCGAATCGGGATACCCCATCGACCTGGCAGAACTCGACGCCTGGTACGAAATGCCCGAGGGCAAGAACGCCGCGGATGTCTACCTCCGAGCTTTCAAAGCTTTCCCAGCAGACCCCGACACCGAAGGTGTCCCCATCGTCAGCACCGTCGATAACTATGAGCCCGGCCAACCGCTCGAAGAAGACATGGCCA
>JAJDCT010000072.1 GCA_029260695.1 Phycisphaeraceae bacterium | reverse complement strand
ACCCGCCCGGAGAAAATCAATATCTTTCGGCAGATAGGTTTTGTGCCTACAGCACTTCTTGGGTCGGTATCTGAACAGCAGGATATGCTTTGCCGTGTGTTGGGCTCATGTGTACATGGCGCTGAGATTGATCGCGAGGTTGGGCATCTCCACGGCCCAGGGTTGCTTGGTCATGACGAGAAGAAATTCACTTATGTACGCTACAACAAGCGGCTGGATATAGCAGATGATGCGAGTCTGCTGTCGCCGCTACTAAAGGCTCGACTAGATGACCTAAAACTGATCCCAGATCTGCAGGCACTTGGCAAGGATTACGCAACCCGGCATGTACTGGCCGAACATCTTGACCCGGCATAGCGATTTCTATCACGATGTGCGACGATTACCGATCGTTCTTATGGTCGGATGATAGAATGTCCCATCGGAAAACTGTGGGTCTGGATAGACCGGGTTGGCGGCATGATCATGTAATGATGATATTATATTGAGGCTAGTGAATTCATGGTCTTGATGGATAGGTCTAGCTCATATCATCAGTATGAAACAATATTGGGCACCCGTATCGACACCTATTGGAATTCATTGCAAACGGCGAATGATCTTTGGGTTGGGTTGGTTGCTCGCGAAGGGTTGCAGGAGGCAACGATCCTCGCCGTCTTCCCCGAAGATCGTCCTTGGAAAAAATATTGGATTACGGTTGCTGACAACGAAAATGAGATCAAGATTGAGCCTTCTAATTATGAGGGCGACAGCCATTACTTTCTAGAAGATGAGGACGGCCGTAGATGGGTGTACTGGGAAGTCTTGAATCCTGAGCCCGGCTATGTCTACCAACTTCGGTGGTCGTGGTAGATAAAGTCCTCGCACGATACTGGGTGGTTTGGATGCGGGAAATTGCCAGGGGTTATAATGAGTCACTGGCCCGTCGGCGTATCTGAACGTCTTGAGGTGGCCAATTATACAGGTTCCATACTAGGGGATCACGATGTTTAAGCCGATCTGGATCATTGGGTTTACGGGGCACCGGCCTGGTAGTGGGCCGGGGCGGACCCCTGAGATGTTGGGCGGATGCAGGCCTTCGCTTAGAGAAGTGTTGGCACGGTTGCGCCAGCGGGCTGAATCACAGGGAGGGGTCATTGAATTGCTGACTGGCGTAGCTGCCGGTGCAGACCTTGAGGCGGCCGAGGTGGCAGAGGAACTGGATATCCCGGTACACGTCATCCTTCCGACGCCAGAGATCCTGTTCGAGCGCGACTTTGAAGGTGATCTGGTATCGGACTGGCCGCGAGCGAAGCGGTTGATACAAAAGGCCAGGGGGGGTGAAGGTGGTTGCACATTCCGTATCGCCGTGGGGGATAACGATCCGCCCGATTGCTACCACGAGGCTAACGTTCAGATGCTCCAGAGCACTGATCTGCTGATTGCTGTTTATAACGGCGAACACTCAGAGAGTGTAGGTGGAACTGCAGAAACGATCGGGTTGGCAAAGGGCTTGGATATACCGGTCGTGCAGGTCAACCCGGCTCAAGGCGGCAAGATCATCTGGCCCGAGCCGTTCGATCATTGGCCGGCGACTGACGGGGCCATGCGTGAGGTGATGAGGGTGTGCGAACAGGCGGGGGCCGGCAGCATGGACACCGCAGAGGGGATTTTTACAGCACTGGACACCGAAGCGACCTGTATGGGTAAGCGGTTCCGTGGGGGCATGCTGGGGTCGGTCTACCTACACCTTCTAGCCGCACTGTTCGCCGCAACGACCGCAGCCTTTTCATCCGTGATGAATCATGAGGCCTCTGAGATTTTGACGGGCCTTGAACTCTTTCTGGTAACGGTGGCATTTATTATCATGATCCGGGCGCATCGAGGCGACTACCATCAACGGTGGCGCCGTACACGGTTTGCAACCGAGGTTGCAAGAGGCCTGCGTGCTACCGCGGGGTTGCTCGATCCGATCCGCCCCCTGGTGCTTCGCCACGCCCCGGAATGGCGGCGTGTTTCCTTGACTATGGCGCTGGCGACACACCGGTCAGCGGATAGGGCGGAACCGATCACCGATCGCAAGGCCGAATATCTTGAAGGCCGTATCTGTGACCAAGCCGACCACTACTTCGCCCTGAAGCAGCCGAGGTCACTAGCCCTGTCGAAGTGGTTGGGCGGGGTCGGATCGGTCACGGCAATCACGGCACCTATCTTTATCGGCTTGGCTCTAGGTATCAAAATATTCGGAGGCGACCCGGTTGCCGCGGATCACTTTGCGCGCTACGTCCCGGCATTTGTAGTGGACATGTTTACACCCACGGTTATACCTACGTTTACGTTCTGGTTCCCGGTTGTCTTGCCGTTGTTGGCCGGTTCTGCGACCGCGTTGATCGTTGCCGGCGACGTTACCCGCCGTGCCGAACGTTATAAACTGATATTTGGGCGCCTGGAACATTCTCGCCGCCTGTTGAACGCCACCAGGACACCTGGCGCCGTTGCCCGAGCTGTGGCTGAGACGGAAGAAATCCTGCTATATGAATTAGTCGAGTGGTATGCGGCAGCGAAGAATACAGGGCATTGATTTTTCGCGAACAGCATTTGGTTAATGTGACATTTTAGACTTCTTCAAAGATGTGACTCGTGCATCAAATGAGAATTTGCTGGGGTTTCATATGGGGAGTTGGTCACTTTTCCCGGGGCAATCCGAACTGCCAACGATGGTGTTCCGGGACAGGGATCTGAGGTTCACCAAGCAGTTCGACGCCATCCTCAAGGCGGCCGGCGTGCCGATGCAGAAGCTGACCCCTGGCTCACCCAACCCCAACGCGTTCGCTGAATCGTGGGTGGGGTCGATCAAGCGAGAATGCCTGGACATGTTCCTCTGTTTCAGCCGCAAGCACCTGGACTTCATCCCTTAGAAACTGTGTGAGAAGCCCCCGTTAAGCCGATCATAGGGACATGACACGGACGTCTTACCCATCGGACCTGACGGATGCCCAATGGTCGATCATCGCGTCGCTGATCCCACCGGCCTGGCCGGGCGGGCGGTACCGCA
>JAJDCT010000071.1 GCA_029260695.1 Phycisphaeraceae bacterium | reverse complement strand
TGCACCTGACCCAGCAGTCGATAGCATCCATACCAAAGCTCGCCGTCCATGGCTTGGCTCCTTGAAAAGGGTGAAGAACAACCCAAGCCTGGACGGCGAGCCGATTTAGGGCAAATCCTGAACGGTTAATGCAAAAGGTTGGGCAGGCAGGGGACGCCGACGGCGGCGCGGGCGTGGCGGCCTTGTTCGCCGAAGATCTCTACGAGTAATTCGCTGGCACCGTTGGCGATCAGGTGTTGGTCGGTGAAGGTGGGGTCGCTGGCGACGAAGACGCCGACTCTTACGACGCGGACCAGGCGTGACCAGTCATGATCGATCAGCGGGTCGACGGCTGCCAGTGCGTTGAGGACACATCGGCGGGCGGCGTTCTGGGCGGCGTCGAGCGGGGTTGAGGACGGGACCGGGCCTGTGACGGTGAGTTGGCCATCCTCCATCGGCAGTTGCCCGCTGACGAATACCATGTCACCGGCTTGGATAGCGGGCAGGTAGGCGGCGACGGCTTTCGGGGCTGGGGGCAGGGTCAGGCCAAGGCCGGCGAGTCTTTCTTGGAGGTTCATGGGTGGGGTCTAGGGTAAGGGGTCTTGGGTCTGGTCAGATGGGATTGCGGCTGAGACGATTGTTCGCTTGGGCTGGTGCTTGGGTAATCTGGCCGGCAAGCCCCGTCGATCTGTGTGTTGTAAATAGAGACTTCGCACGCTCACTCAACCCCATTCTACCGCTTCTCTTGCGGTGCCACCTCCGTGCCAGGCAAGCGTATTGAAGCCCGGCCCCCAAGGCGACCGATAACGAATCTATGACCCTTGGCTAACAGGATCCCGGTGCCCATGTCCGACCTGCTTGATCAGAATGAAGTCGATGCCCTACTCGCCGCGGTGGACTCCGGCGGAGGCGATGAGGAGGTCTCGTCCGAATCCTCCCGCGTCTTCTACAGCAGCCGACGTATCGGCAGCCTCGAGGATATCGAGGTCCGCGACTACGACTTCAAGCGCCCCGAACGCGTCAGCAAGGACCAGATGCGTGCCCTCCAGACGCTGCACGAGGCCTTCGCCCGCAGCTACGGGGCGCTGCTCTCGGGCTTCCTCCGCACGATCGTCGAGGTCAAGGTCGCCAACATCGAGCAGATGACCTTCAGCGAGTTCACCCACTCCCTGCCGAACCCGACCTGCTTCAACCTCCTGTCCTGTGAGCCCCTGGACGGGAATATGTGCCTGGAGATCAGCCCGCTGATCATCTACCCCGTCATCGACCGTCTTCTGGGTGGGTCCAACGCCGACCTGTTCATCCCCCAACGCCCGCTGACCGCGATCGAACTGCGGCTGGTCAGCAAGATCATCGACAAGGCCAAGGCCGGCCTGGCCGAGGCCTGGTCGAACATCACCCCGCTGGATTTCCAACTCGAAGAATCCGAGTCTAACCCCGCGCTGGTCCAGATCGTCCCGCCCAACGAGGTCGTGGTGGTCGTGAGCTTCGAGGTCAAGATGGGAAGCCGGGCCGGCACCATGAGCCTGTGCATCCCCTACAACGTCATCGAGCCTGTGATCGAGAAGCTCTCCAACCAGACATGGGCCGCCTACAAGAAGAACAAGAAAGACAACCAGCTCCGCGTCCGCCTGGAAGGCCACCTCGAAGCCGCCAAGCTCGGCGTCACCACCGTCTTGGCCGACACCACCATGAACGTCAACGACCTGATCAACCTCCAGGTCGGCGACGTCATCCTCACCGGCAAACCCGCCTCCAGCCCCCTGTCGCTCTCCGTCGAGGGCAAACGCAAATACATCGGCCAACTCGGCCAGTACCGCGGCAACCGGGCCTTCAAGGTCACCCGAGCCCTCTCGCCGAAGGACCGGGTGTGACGGTCGCACCAAATCCTTGCCCTATATTCGAACGTCTTGCATTGGCAAAGGCTGCCGCCCTAAGCGCTTCCCCAGCAGACACGAGAGGTGTTGTGTTGGCTCGCAAATTAGCTTACAACCAATGAGCTAATTGGGCTCCGCCTGATAAGGCACGGGATAAGCTGCCGTGGCACCCGCTTTTTATGGCGACGCACAGCCCCGCGGTCCGACCAGGTCGCTACCGATCGCACGAATACCCGGATCAATCACCCATCCAACCGGAGGCCTCGGATGAAACAAATTCATATCGCCATCCTTTTACTGATCGCCTGTACCGTCATCGGCTGCCAGGCAAAGGGACGAAGTTTCACCGAAGTAAGGCACGGGTCTGGTGAGGCGGTGATTTACGTCTACCGCCACGGCGAGTTCCAAGGCTCGGCCGTGACGTTCAAGATCAAGGTCGACGACGAACTGGTAGGCAAACTCAAACCCAACGGATACGTCTACGCCACAGTCCCCCCCGGCCGACACCTCGTCTCATGTAAGACCGAAGCGGAATCGACCGTGGAAATCAATGCCCGGCCCAACGGTACGTACTACATCGAATCCGAAACCGTCATGGGCTTCTGGATGGGACGGCCAAAGTTATTCATGGTCGATCCAGAAATTGGACGCGCGAATATCGGTGGCAAGAAATACTCCGGCAAAGAGCCGGCGGACGGAGAATGACCTGTAGCATACGATCCCAATCGTCGCCTTCCGCGCAATCTGCGGATGCTTAGTCCTGTCTACCTTTGCGCTCTTCGCGCCTTCGTGGTTATTCATCATTGCAGGCTATCACCCTTGCCCACCGGCCGATACATCTTTTTGTGCGTCACCTCGAACACCATCCGTTCGTACAGTCGACACACCGGGTTTAGGCCGGCCACTCCACCTCCCGCACCGCCTGTGTGGAACTGTCGATGTGGTACCACCACTTCTCCAGCCAAGGCCCGTC
>JAJDCT010000070.1 GCA_029260695.1 Phycisphaeraceae bacterium | reverse complement strand
TAACTCAACAGCTTCTCAAGGTCTTCGCGCTTGAGGTTGCGTAGGACGCTGTCGTCGCCGCCGACGATGGCTTCGGCTAGTTTGCGTTTGCGGTCCTGTAGCTCGGTGATGCGTTGCTCGACGGTGTCTTCGCAGACCATGCGGTAGGCGAAGACGGGTTTGGTCTGGCCGATGCGGTGGGTCCGGTCGATGGCTTGGGCCTCGACGGCCGGGTTCCACCAGGGGTCGAGGATGAAGACGTACTCGGCGGCGGTGAGGTTCAGGCCGAACCCGCCGGCCTTGAGGCTGATCAGGAACAGCGACTTGCTCTTGTCTTCCTGGAACTGCTTGACGATCTCCCGGCGGTTGCGGGTCTGCCCATCGAGGTAACAGTAGTTGATCCCCATCTGATCGAGGCGCGGCTTGACCAGCGAGAGCATGGAGGTGAACTGGCTGAAGACCAGGGCCTTGCTGCCCTCGTCGATGATGTCGGCCAGGCGGTCCGTCAGCGAGTCGAGTTTGGCGCTGGGCTCGTCGGCGCGTTTGGGGTCGATCAACCCGGGGTGGCAAGCGGCTTGTCGCAATCGCAAGAGCGCTTCGAGCACCATGAACGCGGGTCGGCCGCCGATGCTTGCGCCGCGTTTCACTTCCCCGTCGGGTGCGTCCAGTTGGGTGAGCAGCCGGCTGTGGTAGTAGGCACGCAGGTCGTCGTAAACCTTGCGTTGTGCGGGCTCCATCTGGCAGACGATGGTCTGTTCGGTCTTCTTGGGTAGATCCTTGAGCACCTGACTCTTGGCGCGTCTAAGCACAAACGGCCGAAGCGCCTGGGCGATCTGCGAGAGCATGGCGACCCTGGGCTTGTCATCCGTCTCGCCCTCGGCTGGCGTGCCGTTGTCTTGTGTGGCGGCCCGGCTGGCGGCGGTGCTGGCGCGGACCATGTCGTTGAACCGGGTGCTGGACCCGAGCATACCGGGGTTCAGGAACTCGAAGATGCTCCAGAGGTCGCCTAGGTGGTTTTCGATCGGTGTGCCGGTCAGCGCCAGACGGTGGCGGGCGGTCAGCAGCCGGGCGGCTTTGGCGGATTGGGACGCGGGGTTCTTGATCGCCTGCGCCTCGTCGAGCACGACATAGTCGAACTTGTGTTCTTTGAGGTCTGCGATGTCGCGGCGCATCAGCCCGTAGCTGGTGACGATCAGGTCGTGGTCATCAAAGTCGGCCCGCATCGCCTGCCGCTCGGTCCCGCTGTAGGCTAGCACCTTCAGCTCCGGTGCAAAGTGTTCCGTTTCATCCAGCCAGTTGAAGACAACCGATTTAGGCGCGATCACGAGTGTTGGCCGGTGCGGCAGCACGTCGGCGTGATCCGGCTCGGCCCCGTCTCTGGTATCGGCTTTCTTCAGCGCGGCGAGTTTGCGGTTATACAGCATCGCCAGAACCTGGACCGTCTTGCCCAGGCCCATGTCGTCAGCGAGAACGCCCCCAACCCCGAACCAACGCAGGAAGGACAGCCAGCCAAGCCCCTGTTCCTGGTAAGGCCTAAGCTTGCCGTGGAAACCGGGTGCGGACTTGACGGATTTGATCCCGTCGAACTGCTGAAGCCGTTCGCGCGCCTTTTGGAATGTATCATCGACCTGAAGCTGTTCCTGATCGCTCAGCAGCGCATCGAGAAGCGCCGCCTGGCTGTTTTGGAAGCGCAGGTGGTCGTCGTGGAGCTTGCCCAGCCCGGTGAGTAGGCCGTGATCTGCAAGCCACTGCTGCGGTAGCAGGCCTTGCGTGCCGTCGTCCAGCGTGACCATCTCTTGCCCGGCCCGGGCCATGGCGAGGATCTGGGGCAGGGTTACTTCCTGCTGCGTCCCATCGGAGCGTTGGTAGGTCACCGACCCGTGCAGTTCGAACCAGTCGATCCCGGAGCTGACCGAAAGCCTGGGCGCGCCCGCCTGTCGGACAGCGCGTTTGTCGGCGTTGACGATCCAACCCTGCGATATCAGCGTCTCGACGACTTCGACCACATGCTTGGCGGGCAGGAGAAGCTCTTCGGGTTCGCCGCTTGCCTGGCGCAGGCCCAGCGTCATCAATTGCCCAAGCGCACGCCGTTCTGAGGCACGGTCTCGGCGGATCGGCTGACCTGCGGACGACTCGGGTGCAGCGGTTTGTTCCTCGGTGAGGGTTGCGGCCTCGGCTTGAACGGTGGGTGAGGCGGCGGCCACTTGGGCTGAATCGGAGGTCTCGGGCGTCGGGTGATCGTGGTCGGCCCCGTCGGGCTCGGGCGCGGTGGTGGGCGTGATCGGGACAAAGCGCCCGGGTTGTAAGGGGCTGACCCGTTGGCCAGCGTAATCGAATGAGACCCGCGCGAGCAACTGATTTTTCCCGACGTTGGACCCCGCGGCCGGCTTGTGCAGGTCAAGGGTCGCAACGGGTCGGACCTGCTGCTCCTGCCGAGCCACGCCTTGGGGCAGGTCGATCTCCGGCAACTGCGGAAGCATGTACAGCCGGTCCAGGAAATTCGTGACGTCCTTGATCGGCACACACAAGGGGGCGGGCCCTTCGCGGCCTCGCTTGGTTTCATCGCGGAACTGGCTAGCCCAACGGAACGCGTCGCGGTCGTCCAGCGCCGCCGCTTTGCCTTGATAGATCACCAACCCGTCCCAGCCGCCCAGCAGCAGCGTCGGGCTATCGATGGTCATGTGCTCCTGGTCACGGCGTAGCTCCACGCCGATACGGATCTCTTCTTCGACCACTTTGCCGGTCATCCATAGCACCCAAGGCTTGTCGCCGTCCCACGTCAGCGGTGTCTGGCTGGACCCGGGTTCGTGCTCGTCGGCCTCGATGAAGCACCGGCCGGTCTGGATCATCCGTGCCAGCAACGCACGCCAGGCGCCGGGGGGCAGCCGGAACGTCGCGTGGCCCCGCCCGTTTCGGTAAGGCTCATCGGCGTCGTGTTCGTGGACCGTGTTTGCACCCAGCAGCAGCGCACACAACTCGCGGTCGACCGGGTCCGACAGCGACGAAAGTGCGGATGTTGAGATGCGCATCGCCTTGGGCTTGCTCCACCCGCTGGCGGTAGGCGTGCGTTGGCGCAGGTCCACGACCAGCCCGCCCTGACGC
Source organism: Phycisphaeraceae bacterium (assembly GCA_029260695.1). GTDB lineage: Bacteria > Planctomycetota > Phycisphaerae > Phycisphaerales > Phycisphaeraceae > JAJRRS01. The sequence continues at coordinate 9,604 of JAJDCT010000070.1, read as the reverse complement.
GAGCTCAGCCGGGGCAGCACCGCGTAGCAGACCTGACGCTGGTCGGGGAAGACCATGTCGGTGACCTGACTGTCAAAGCCCGGCGGGCGCATCAGGCTCAGTTGCCCGACCCATTTGGGTTCGCTGTTGCTGGCTTTGGGCTTGCTGTGGTCGCGTTTGCGGGCTTTGGGTGCGCGGACGCGTAGCTTGGCTAGGTCCTGGGCCGAAACGCCCGGGCCGGTAGAGTTGTGTTGCAGGTCAAGCAGGGTCGCCCAGATGTGCTTGCAGTACGCGCCCTTGTCGAACGCCGGGCAGGTGCACTCGGCACTGGCGGCTCGGTCATCCTGCTTGACTGTGACGATGTAGGGCTCCCGGCCACGCACATTGGCGCGGACCAGCTCATCCGAGTCGGGCTCGATTCGCTCGACTCGCCCCCCCAATTGATACGCCCGGCCGCGCATCCTTACGCTGGATTGAAAAAAGGGCGACCAGGACGTTGTGATCGACATATCTCACTCGTGAAAGTACACAAAACCGTGCGAATCCCTAAGCTTAGGGGCCAAGACGCCCGGTAGCAATCCCCCGGGTTGCGAATCGTCCCTGAAAGTCCCTGGCGACTGTTTTTTGAACCCAGCAGGGGCCCACCGGCGGCACCGCTATGACGAGACAGACAAAGTAGATGGATCTTACTGACATCATCCTCATCCTCGGCCCTCTCGTATTTGCCCTGCTCGTCTGGCGGGGGTGCCTTAGGAGCGATGTGTTGGATGCCGGGCCGTCACGCCGGGTCGGGCTAGTCCCGGCCGACCTGCTCATCGCGCTGGGGCTGATGATCCTGGGGCAGTCGCTGGTCGTTTACCTGTTGCCAGGCGCCTCGCCGGAGCAGGCCGATCCAGCCACGGCCGAGGGGGTCGATTCTTTAGCTTTTGCCTACCGGGCTCTGCGGGCTCAGGCGTGCGGGCAACTGCCACCGGTGCTGTACCTGCTGTGGCGAGCAAGTTTCGCGCCGCGCGGGCTGTGGCTGATCGGTGCGATCCCCGCTCACCCGTGGCGCGATCTGTGGTGGGGTGTGTCGGCTTTCTTAATCGCCGTCCCGATGATCATGGCCGCGATCCAGATGGCGGTCCTACTCGGCGGGTTATTTGGGCAGGAAGCACCACAGATCGCCCACGACATGCTAAAGATGCTCATTGATTCGGATTCACACACGGGCACGGTCCTGATCATGGTCTCGGCTGTGTTGGTTGCGCCCATCGTGGAGGAAAGTATCTTTCGCGGTCTGATTCAATCGGTCATGGTCGAGACCCTCGGCGAAAGTCGGCGATGGAGCATCGTGATCGTTGCGTCGATCGTGTTCATGTTTATACATGCCGACTTCGAGAGTTGGGAACACTGGCAGGCGCTGCCGGGCCTGCTTGTGCTGGGCCTGGTGCTTGGCTGGTTGTATGAACGTACGGGAAGCCTCTGGCCTTGCATCGTGGTGCACACCGGATTCAACCTCATAAATGTCCTGCTGGTAATCGCCGTCAAACAGTCCGCCCAGCCCACACCGTAGAGGCCTTGCCATGACCGATACGCATGCCGAACCCGTCCCGATCCCCGGCCCACGCAACATCGAGTGGGTCGGCGATGCCGAGACTGGTTTCCTGCGTCTGCTTGACCAGACGGTGTTGCCCAACCAAGTGGTCTACCTTGAATGCAAGGATGTGCAGTCGGTATGGGACGCGATCAAACGGTTGAGTGTCCGGGGTGCGCCTGCGATCGGTGTGGCCGCGGCGTTTGGGTGTGTGCTTGGGGCGCAGCACGGCGGATTCGACCCGGCCGCAGAGCACCTGGCCACCAGCCGACCGACCGCGGTCAACCTGTTCTGGGCGATCGATCGGATGAAGCGCGTCACACCACGCACCCCCGAAGCACTACTCGACGAGGCCAAGGCCATCCACACCCAAGACGCCGCGATGTGCCAGTGCATCGGTGAGCACGCCCTGGATCTGATCCAGGACCTCCTCCCCCGACCCCAAGCCTCCAACACCAAACCCCTAACCCTGCTCACCCACTGCAACGCCGGGGCGCTCGCCACCGGGGGGATCGGGACCGCGACCTCACCGATGTACCTCGCCCAGCAGCGCGGCATGCCTGTCCGGGTCTTCGCCGACGAGACCCGCCCACTGCTGCAAGGCGCACGTCTGACCGCGTTTGAGTTGGGCGCTGCGGGGATCGACGTCACCCTGATCTGCGACGGCATGGCCGGCCAGGTCCTGCGTGAAGGCAAGGTGGACGTGGTCATCACCGGCGCAGATCGTATCGCAGCCAACGGCGACGCCGCGAACAAGATCGGCACTTACCCCCTGGCGGTGATGGCGCGTCACCACAACATCCCCTTCCTCGTTGCCGCGCCAAGTTCGACCTTTGATATGTCTATCGCCGATGGCGATGCGATCCCGATTGAGCTGCGTGCCGCCGAGGAAATCACCGAGGGGTTTGGTAGCCGCACCGCACCGTCGGGCGTGAAGACGTACAGCCCCGCGTTTGATGTCACTCCTGCAGAATTAATCACCGCGATCATCACCGAGCGTGGCGTCATCCGGCCGGTGAACACCGAACAGGTGCGCTCGGTGGTTGGAGCTACAAAATAAAAGCGCCGCCCTGGTAGGCGGCGCTTGTGTTGCATTGATTGATCAAGGGATCAGGTATCACTCACCCTTGGCGATGCCGATGACACCCATCGCGATGCGTGCGCCGGCGTTGCCGGTGGGTTGCCCGCCGTCGTCGACCTTGGCGTGGATGATGACGCCCCGGCCGATCACGGGGTTATTCAATCCTGCGATGGAGATGTTTTCAGCGGTAATTTCATAATGGGCGTTGCCCGCCTCGTCGGCGGTGAGATTGCCAAGGTCGCCGGCGTGCCGTGCACCTTGTTCCGGTAGCCCGTGGTCGTGGCCCTGGGGGTTGTAGTGGCCCCCGGCTGATTTGCCATCGCTGCCGGTGACGTCGCCGTACTGATGGACGTGGATCGCGTGGGTGGAACCCGGATCGAGCCCGGTGATGTCGGCGGTGACGGCGACGCCGTTGTCGGTCTGTTGGAAGCGCACCGTGCCGTGGGCTAAGTTGCCTTGGGTCGGGACCATGACCGCGACCGCGTCGTTGATCGAGGCCATCATCGCGGCGTGCCCGTGCGCATCGGGTTGAGCCGCGGGCTGAGTTGCCGGTTGCGTAGCGGCTTGAGTAGCCGGCTGGGTTGCGGCGCCTTCTTCATGGTGCATCGCGGTGGCGCTGTACGCGAGGACGAACAATAGCGCAGCGGTCAAGGCCAGGGTTGTTTTCTGCATCGGTCTGCCTTTCGTTTGGGCTTAAACCAGTCATTCAAATAAACAGGTATCAGGGAGTTTCATCCACGCTCTTGGCAGGACACGGCTTGTCGCAGTCGGTTCCACAATCGCCTTTGTCTACTTTTGTCTTAACGCAGCAGGGCTTGTCGCAATTAGCCCCGCAGTCAGCCTTGACCTCCGCGCAACATGGCTTGGCGCACTTGAGCCCGCATGCGACTTTGTTGTCGAGCTTGTTTGAGCAACCGAGGGTCAGGGTCAGTGTGAAGACCGCCAACAGAAGAGTCTTGAGCATGATCGATGTTTCCTAAAGGTACGGGTAATACGAAAGACTATTATAAGCTAAGCGAAGTCAGGGTGGGGGGGCCGCCTTTCGGATCAAATCTACAGCGAGACAGCCGCCAGGGGGACAATCGCTTCGATCAATTGCTCCTGATCGTAGGCTCGGGACAGGTCGATGGGCAGGGCGACGCCGTGGCTGTGGTCCGAAGCCAGAACGAGCATGGTGTCTTCAATCGGCTCGAACCCCATCTCGGCCGGCTGATGCCCCATCACGAAGTGCTTGCAACCCCAGGCCTTTGCAAGGGTATCCGCGGTCGCCTGTTTCTGATTTCGTCCCCAGACCATGTGGTACACATCGCCTTTCTCGGACAGATCCTGCTCGGTGGGGATACGGTCGATGACCGTCGGGTCGAACCGCTTGAGTTTGCTGTTGGATGGGATGCTGTGGCTACAAAACACCCCGTTGGCGCACCGCACCGCCAGGGGCAGGCTTCTTAAGTATTTTTTCATCGCGCTACGCACGGCATCCGCACTTTGGCCGTACATAAAGTCGACCCCCTCATCGAAGCTCTCGACGGTGTCTCGGCCTTCCTTGAGGATGCCCTCGTCGCGCAGCTGCGCAAGCTCGTGGTTGGATTGCAACACATTGACCTGTGCGGGGTATCGACACTTCAGCGCCGCGACCCGCGCCAGCATCCTGACCGACAGGTCCATGCCGTTGACCAGGTCCGGGCCGTGGATCACCTCGTGGAAGATCGCCCTGTTGCCAGCATCCTCATCCAGGCGGGCGAGCTTAAGTAGCCGTTGATAGTTCTGGGCGTTGTCGTGCAGGTCGCCGCTCATCAAAAGCCTGCCGGTGCCAGGCAGGTCCACCACGGCCCCGGCCCGCCCGGGAGTCTTGAGGTTGGCTTCCGCGGCGCGTGTGAACAGTTCGGCCACAGCATCGGCGTCGCGCAAGTCCGGTTCCAGGGGGGTCGGGTCATCTGGCATAGTCCGCCAGTATGGGCCATGAGATCGGTGTCTGCGAGCCCTGGCCAGGTTTGGGCGGTTTTGTACCGGGGCATATCCGGGCATAATGGCAATAATCCCGGGGTTCGGACGTTTGGCTTGAGGAGCACGCATGGGCCGAAAGCCGCTGGAATTGCCTATAGAACAAGTGCTTAGGCAGGCGGCCCAGGGCGATGCCGAGGCTTGGCGTCTGTTGGTGGAAAGCTACAGCCCCCGGGTTTATGGATTGTTAGTTAATCATTGTCGAGACAAGGACTTAGCCGAAGAATTAACCCAGGCCACATTCGTCAAAGTCGTCAGGAAAATCAATCATAGCCAGGGCGGTTACAAGGAGACCGGTAGGTTTGACGCCTGGTTATTCAGGATCGCGATGAACAGCCTGCGGGACGAGATGCGACGGCGAAAGCGTCAGGCGAAGCCGACGGACATGGGCCCGGGAGCCACCAGCGGGCGTGACGAACAAACGGGGGCTTGGTCCACATTGCAGCAGTCGATTGTGTCAGGTGGGCCGTCCCCTTCGGTTGATCCGGCCGCGGAAGTCATCAAGGCCGAGCAAATCCAACGCCTTCATTTGGCGATCCAACAGTTGAGCCCGGCCGATCAGGAGATCATCCAACTGCGCCACAGCGCGGGTTTGAGTTTCGCCCAGATCGCCGACACACTCGACCAGCCCCTGGGCACGGTCCTCTCCAGAGGTCACCGGGCACTGAGTAAGTTGAAGAAACTGATGACACAAGACACGGACAACCGCGACCACGACAACACCGCAGACACCGTGATGGCATGACGCGAAAGTGGACAACGATAATGAATACGCCACAAGAACAATACGATTCGAATCACCCGCAGACCGACCCGGAGTTGGATGCGCTGCTTGATGATGCTTTGTCTACATTCACGCCGCCCGCCGACCCGGACCTGGCACAGCGGATCATTGAGCAGACGTTGCCTATGCTGGGCAAGCGTCCCGTACTCGCGAGGATCGGCCCGACGATGCTGCGCGTGGCAGCCGCGATCGCGATTGTTGTCGGTGCCGGGGTGGTCGCGACACTCATGACAGGTAACCAAGACCCGCCGGTCGGCGCCGGTGACACAATCGCACAGATCGGCACCGAACTTCAGGCCATCGAGAGCGCAATCGAGCCGGGCAACACGCTGATCGACGAGCAACTGGATGTGCTGGCGTTGCGGGTGGAGCTGGTAAGTACGGAAGACGCATGGAGCGCAGCCGGCATGGACACCAACAGCCTGATGGATCAAGCAATCACGGGGTTCGAGGTCGAGCGGTTTAGCGACGACGCTATGTTCCTCTGGGCGGAAGAGGCGGCGCTGTTCTGAGCCCTTGGCCCACGGTCTACACTGGAAAGGTCACCGAGATGAGATTGGCAAGCATACCCCTGGCAGCCTTGCTGGTTCTTTCAGCAAGCCTCTGGGTCACAGCCCAGGACGATTCCCCCGTATCACCGGCCCCCCCTCCGGCAGCGGATCATGATCGGCCAAGCGAGTGGGATGGACCCAACCGCCATCAGTGGCGCAGAGATCACGCCCCCCCGATGGATGCCCAGCAGGTCCGCGAAGCCTTGGAGGTCCTGCGCCAGATTGACCCGGAAAAAGCCGACAAGCTGGCGCAACACATCGATGAAAACCCCGAACAGGTCGGGCACGCCCTGCACGAAAATTTCCCAAACCTCCGGCGGTTCCTGGCGATGCGCCGGTACGACCCCCAGGGGTTCGACCTGCGGATTAATGACCTCGCCCTGAGCAGGCAGTCCCAACAGAGTGCTCGCCGGTTTCACGAAGCCGCGCAAGCGGGTGACGATGAACTCGCCGCCGCAGAGTTGGTAGTCTTGCAAGGGATCGTCGCCGACCATTTCGATATCAGGCAAGAAATCCGCGAGCACGAATTACTGAAGTTGGAAAGACGGATCGAAGAGTTGCGGGATCAGCTTGAACAGCGTGCAAACAACCGAGACGATCTGATCGAAGAGCGTCTCGAAGAGCTCGTTGGTCCAGCGACAGAAGATGAAGCTCGCTGGTAGATTTACGCTCAATCGTGACCCGTTTAGACACACACTCACGCTCCAGTCCGTGCAGACCTTGAGCCCGCATCAGTTAACGCTTGCGGTTTAGCGATTCCCCGGCCAGGTGTGTCTTTCTTCATACCCAGAGCTGTCACATCATCGCATTCGCGGGCTTTTCAACAGGGTCGATGATCCCCGCCGAGGTGAATGCAGCCTTGCGTCGTCGGCACCCCGGGCACGCACGGCAAGGGATCTCCGCGGAACCCAGACACGACCACGACTTATTCCAAGGCACACCCAACTCCTCGCCCAATTCAACCACCTGCCGATCGGTCAGCTCAAGTAACGGTGTGTCGATCCGCGGCGCGTCACCCTGGTCGTAGTCGCCAGACTGATCCGCCAACATCGTCTGCTCCGTCCCACGTGCCATCAGCTTGACATCGCCGTTATACGACACAGGCCAGATCACCCGGCTTGCCTGCTGATACCGGGCACAACCAAGCGCCGCCAGTAATATCTGTGGGGCAACAAGTGCCCCCATCGGTTCGCCGTCGGGCCCATTGCCGTACCCGTGGCCGTAAAGGTGCGGCAGTTCGATCAGGTGTACCCGGGTAATAGCAAAGTGCTCGGCCTGGCGGTGGGCGTAGTCCTGCCGGTGGTGGGTATTGTCCCGGCCGTCATTGATAAACAGCAGAGACAGACGGGTCTTGTCGTCGTTCTCGATAGCCAGGGCCATCGCCACCAGGCTCCGCAGGCCACCGCTATGCAGGATAAGGGCGTGTGAGTTGGGCATGGGGGTATTATCGGCCATTGGGTTTGTCGCGCGTTAGAACACGCACAACACCCGAAACGGGCACATCCGTGTAGAATCCCCTACGCATACAGTAATAGCCCCCTCACAGGAGTCTTAGGCATGGCGATCGTCGTCTTTGAACACCACGCGATGGAAACCTCCGCCCGTCTGGGCCAGACCCTGCGTGACCACGGCCATCAACTGCAAGTCGTCCGCCTCTACGCCGGCGACGCTGTCCCCGCTGATCTGGATGACGTCGACGGTGTCATCTCCATGGGAGGCCCGATGAATATCGACCAGGCCGATGAACACGAGTGGATCACCCAGGAAGTCGCTTTCATCAAATCAGCCCATGAAGCAAGGCTACCGATTGTCGGCGTCTGCCTGGGGGCGCAGCTCATCGCCCACGCGCTGGGTGGCAAAGTCCAGAAAGCCGACAACCCGGAGATGGGCTGGCTCCCCGTTTGCCAGTTCCGCCCCGGCTTCCCCGATACGCTCTTCGGCGGCATCCCCTGGACAACCCTGCAGTTCCACTCACACAGCCAGCAGGTCAGCGAGCTACCCCCCGGCGGCGTGCTGTTGGCCAGCTCCGACTGCTGCAAGAACCAGGCCTTCCGCGTCGGCCTGACCACCTACGCATTTCAGTACCACTTCGAATGGACCAAATCCGACATCGACGGCGTACTCAAGCAGTTTGCCGACTGGATCAGCAAGTCAGCCGGCGACGTCGACGCGATCCGGCAGGACACCGATACCCATTACGACCTCTACCGGCATATGGGCGACCGCCTCTGCGATTCACTGGCTACCCTGCTGTTCTGCATCGAACACCGGCTTAACCACACCAGGGGCCCCGCAGCTAATTTCGACGCCTCACAGTCCTGACCGCCTCGGAAACCGCATACCGCTTAAACCCTTCATAGCCGCTGGTGAATACCTTCGGACGGGTGCCTGAAGCCAATCACTATCGAGTTGCTGAAACCCGCATGCCAAGCCAAGCATCCAACCTCACGCTCCCAGTCCCACGCGGGTTTGACCTCCAGGCCGCGGTGTGCAGCTACGGCTACTTCATCCTCGCGCCCAACCGCTGGGATGCCGATAACGGCACCTTCACCCGCCCGCTGCAAGGCCGAAGGGGACGGGCTGTCGGCGTTACGATCAGTCAACCCAAATCCGACCGGCGCATACTCAAGCTTGCTTGCGATAAACGACTCAATGCCTCAGAACGCACAGGGATCAAGGAACAGGTATGCAGGATGCTCCGCATCGACGAAGACCTGACGGGATGGTTCAAGATGCACCCGATCGCTCGCCGTAAAAAGTTCGGCCGGCTGTTCTGCTCACCCACGCTGTTCGAGGATATCGTCAAGACCATCACCGGTTGCAACGTCACATGGTCCAACACCGTGAGGATGAACCAGTTTCTTTGTGACAAGGTGGGCCGAGGCGCGTTCCCGACACCGGCGCAGCTAGCCGTCATCACCCCCGCGCAGCTCAAGGCGGATTGCAAGGTCGGCTACCGTGCCGAGCGCATCATCCGGCTGGCACGCGATGTCCATACCGGACGGCTCGACCTCGCCTGGTTCGAACTGCCGGAACTCTCCGCCGATGAGGTCTATAAAGCGCTCCTGAAAATCTACGGCCTGGGGCCCTTCGCCGCCGCCAACATCTGCATGCTGCTGGGCCACTATGACCGCCTCGCAATCGACACCGAGACCTACCGACACTTCTGCAAGACCTACAACGTCAAACGCCCCAAAGACCCGGCCAAACTCCACCCGCGCATCGAGAAGCACTACGCCCAATACGCGCCCTATCAATTCCTCGCCTACTGGTTCGAGCTGTGGTGCGGATACGAAGCCGCCAACGGCAAGCCCGCCCCCCAGTGGCTCCCCCACGAGGCCGGCGACTTCACCGCGAATAAACTCAATGAAGCGTGAGTGTTGTTGAGGGGGCTTGCAACCACCAAGACGCCGAAACTGCCAGGGCAGAAGAATCTAGCCGCAAGTGAACGCGGATAAACACAAATAGCCCGGAAGGGCTTCTGGCATGTGCCCACCTCACCGCCTATTCGCGTTCATAGGCGTTTATTCGCGGCCAATCCCCGCTCTGTCTTCGACACAGCTTTGCGGTTATACGGATGACGATTAAAACTCGTGCCCACCATCATGGTCAACCCACCGGCAAAGCCGGGG